>CALVAF010000186.1 GCA_944325475.1 uncultured Helicobacter sp. | reverse complement strand
TGAACTAGATTTTTAGAGATTTTACAGACAATAAGCCACTTTTCTCTATCACCCAAAAACTTTTACCTTTTAAAAAGTTTCTCAATATTTTTGCTACAATACCAAATCACATCAAGCAAGGAGAAATTTTTGAGAAGCGGCATCTTAACACTCATAGAAAATTGGCAGAATAATGAAATCAATGCCATTTTAAATTCTTTAGAAATCATTAAATATTGTGAGGAATTAGGTTTGGAAGAAGCATGGATTGGCGAACATCATTTTAACAATTTCACGCTTTGCTCCTCAATCACAACCCTCATTAGCGCTGCACTTGCACAAACCCAAAACATCAAAATCGGTAGCGCTGCAATTTTACTTCCACACTATCACCCCATTAAAATTGCCGAAGAAATTGCCACATTAGATTTGATTTCTAAAGGAAGATTTCTCTTTGGATTTGCAAGAGGTGCGTTTCCAATCTTTGATATTGCTATGGGAAACAATCCAGAAAGTAACCGCAAGATTATGTTAGAAAACGCACAAATTGTGTATAATCCACTCTTTAAAGAGCAGGTGAATTTCAGTGGGGATTTTTTTGAAATCAATAATGTCAGCATCCGCCCTCACCCACGCGGATTGATTCCCTTTTACATCGCCAGTGATAATGACCAAACTCTCCAAAAAGCCGCCACTTTAGGATATAACTTCCTAGGCTCTCTCACACTTGATAAAAATCGCGCACAACAGATTCATCAAATTTTCCAAGAAAACAGCCCTAAAAAATACGAATTTACTTTAACAAGAGCATTTTATGTCGATGAGAATCGCAATATCGCCAAAGAAAAGGCACACATGGGAGTGGATATTTTCACACAATGTATGCTAAGGGCAAATGAGAGCAACCCAACCTTTGAATCCATTATCAAAACTAGCGATTATGAGGAATTTAGAGCAGAATTTTTCAGCAAAGACAAAATCCTTGAAACAATGATTGTAGGGACTCCCGATGATTGTATTGAGCAAATTTTGGAAATTAAGAAGCAATACACACCTGATTCTCTAGTCCTCAAACTCCTCTTGCCAAATCTTAAGGATTCTAAAAATACTCTAAGAATCTATAAAGAAAAAATTATCCCAAACTTGTAATCCCAGATGAATCTAACCCTTTTACACTCCCACATTCTCGCTTGGTATGCAAAAGAGGGGCGAAAATCGCTTCCATGGCGTGATAAAACCACAAAACATCGCGCTTATAAAGTTTTAGTTAGCGAGATTATGCTCCAGCAAACTCAAGTCAAAACGGTGCTAGAACGTTTTTACTTTCCTTTTTTAGAAAAATTCCCCACTTTAAAATCACTTGCTAATGCTAAAGAAGAGGAAGTTTTACTACAATGGCGTGGGCTTGGGTATTACACCCGCGCAAGAAATCTTTTAAAATGCGCTAAAGCCTGCTGCGATGATTTCAATGGAACTCTACCCAACAACCCAGAAACTCTCCAAAAACTTCCCGGAATTGGTCGCTACACGGCAGGGGCGATTGCCTGCTTTGGTTTTGATAGCCCAGTGAGCTTTGTGGATTCTAATATCAAACGAATCTTAATGCGATTTTTTGCTCTGCAATCTCCTAGCCAAAAATTCCTTGAATTAAAAGCTAAAGCCATTCTTAACCCAAAAAATCCCTTTGACCACAATCAAGCCCTTTTAGACATCGGGGCGACCCTCTGCACTCCCAAAAATCCAAAATGTCCCCAATGCCCACTTAACTCCTTTTGCCAAGGCAAAGAATCCCCCACCCTCTACACCCCAACCAAAAAATCTCAAACTATCCAAAAATCCCTGTATATTGGAATCTTTAGTCAAGATTCTAAATTCGCCCTAAGTAAAAGTCAAACCAAACTCTACTATAATCTCTACAATTTCCCAACAATCCAAAAGCCCAAAAATCCTACGCCCAAAAAGCTAGGAATCCTCCAGCACTCCTACACCAAATACCGCCTAAAACTCCATCTTTATTGGCTGCATTCCCCAGAATCTCTCCACCAAACTCCACAAAACATCGAATTTTTTACCCCAAAAGAGCTTGAAACTCTACCTATTTCTAGCATGGCTTTGAAAATTTTAAATTTTTTGGAAAAAACTTTGCTTGATTAAATTTTTTATGAAGCATTTTTTTGTAACATTTCACTATTGATTTTATTTTAAAGGATTCTTATGCCACTTTTAGATAGTTTCAAAGTCGACCACAAAAAAATGCCAGCCCCAGCCGTGCGACTAGGTAAGGTTATGCACACGCCAAAGGGCGACGAAATTTGCGTGTTTGACTTGCGTTTTTGCAAGCCCAATGTTGAGATTCTAAGTCAAGAGGGAATCCACACCCTAGAGCATCTCTTTGCTGGCTTTATGCGGGAACATTTAAATGGTGACAAAGTTGAAATCATCGATATTTCCCCTATGGGCTGCCGCACGGGATTTTATATGAGCCTCATTGGCAAACCAAGCTCTGAAGCTGTAAAAAAGGCTTGGGAAGCCAGCATGAAGGATATTTTGGAAGTCAATGAGATTCCAGAAGCAAATGAGCTGCAATGTGGGACTTACAAAATGCACTCCTTGCAAGCGGCTAAAGACATCGCAAAAGACACGCTAAATAAGGGAATTGGGATTATGGATAATGAATCTCTAAAGCTTGATTTATGACACACAAATCCTACTTAGAGGCTATCCAAACTCTCAATCTATGGGCAAAGCACTACTATATCCTAGATGACCCCATAGCAAGCGATGAGGAATACGACACACTCTACCGACAAATTAAAGAGTTTGAAGCCACTAACCCTACACACATCACAAAAGATTCCCCAACCCAAAGAGTGGGGGATAGAATCTTAGAATCTTTTAGTAAATCCGAACATATCGAGCGTATGTGGAGCTTAGATGATATTTTTAATACTCAAGAATTACAAGAGTGGATAAACCGCGTCAGCAAAGGCGAGAATCTAAACTTCACTATCGACCCAAAATTCGATGGAGCAAGTCTTAATCTACTCTATGAAAATGGCATACTACAAAAAGCCAACACTCGCGGCGATGGATTTATCGGCGAGGAAGTGAAGCAAAATGCCAAGACTATCCCAAGTATCCCCCTAAGCATTCCTTACACCCAAAAAATAGAAATTCGCGGCGAATGCGTGATTGCTAAAGATAATTTTGAAGCCATCAACCAAGAAAGGCTAGAAAATGGTGAATCACTCTTTGCAAACCCACGCAATGCCGCTGCTGGAAGCCTAAGGCAACTAGATTCTAAAATCACGGCTAAACGCAAATTGCAATTTATCCCTTGGGGCATTGGGTATTGCGAGATAGCAGAAAATAGCTTTTTTGCATTAATGCAAAAAATCCGCTCTTTTGGATTCCTCACCTCGCCTTTCTCCAAGCTTTGTGCAAACCTGCAAGAAATCGAAAATGCTTACCAAAACCTCATTTTAAAACGTGATTCTTATCCCATTACTTTAGAAGAAATAGTAATAAGAATCGATGATATTACCCTGCAAAAATCCCTAGGATTCACGATAAAAGCCCCACGCTTTGCCTGTGCGTATAAATTCCCTGCTATTGAAAAAAAAGCAAAGATTTTAGATATTACCTTACAAGTAGGCAGAACGGGCGTTGTTACTCCTGTTGCCCTGCTAGAACCAGTAATGATTGAGGGGGCTAGGGTTAGCCGCGCAACTTTACATAACTTTGATGAGATGCGGAAAAAGGATATTTTAATTAATGATTCAGTGATTCTTATCCGCAGCGGCGATGTGATTCCAAAAATCATCAAATCCCTTCCTGCTTTGCGTGATGGGACACAAAAGAAATGCGAGATACCCACGCATTGCCCTATTTGTGGGAGTGAGCTGCTTATAGAAGAGAAACTCATCAAATGCCAGAATCTTAACTGCAAAGCAAGGGTAAAAAACTCACTTATCCATTTTATTAGCAAAAAGGCGCTTAATATCGATGGGCTTGGCAAAAGAATCATTGATTTGCTTTTTGAGCTTGGGAAAATTACAAAAATCGAAGATATTTTTTCGCTGCAATATGAGGATTTGGAGGGCTTGGAGGGCTTTAAGGACAAAAAGATTCATAACATTTTAAACGCCATTGAAGCAAGCAAAGGGATTGAGCTATGGCGTTTTATCAACGCACTAGGAATCGAGCATATCGGCGAGGGTGCAAGCAAGAAACTAGCTAATGCTTTTGGGAATGATTTTTATCGCAAAGTTTATGAGGATTTCATCACACTTGATGGCTTTGGGGAGGAGATGGCAAACTCACTTGTGGAATTTTGCCATATCAATGAAGAAAGGATAGTCAATCTCCTAGCAATCCTACAACCCAAAAGCACCCAAAGCGCTGTAAGCACAAGCCTTAGTGACAAAACTTTTGTCATCACTGGAACCCTCTCAAACAAACGCGAATCCTACCAAGAAATCCTAGAATCACTGGGCGCAAAAGTCTCTAACAATGTCTCTAAAAAAACTAATTTTCTGCTCTGTGGGGAAGATGCCGGCTCCAAACTCGCCAAAGCCCAAGAGCTTGGGGTAAAAATCCTAAACGAAACAGAATTTTGGAATCTCATAGAATCAGCCAAGTCCTAAAACCAACCTTTACCCAAAGACTTTAAGCTCTTTTTAACACTTTACTAAACACCCTTTACCCCCTATCCCTGTTTTGATTACTCTACTTATCCCTATTCCTAGCATTTCCTACTTTAATACTTTTATTTATATAAGCCTGTTATTGAGTAATTTTTTTAAAAAGCGATTCTAAAAATTACCCAAAAATAGCAAATTGAATATAGCAAACTTTGGTCAATTTAATGATATTATGAAAAACAATATTCCTTTTATAGCGATGCAAAAATACAGATAAATCTCTAAAAAAACCAAAGTGGGGTTTATGCCAAGTGAAAATCGATTTTAAAAGCGAAGCCTATGGAGTTAAATTATAAATATATTTTATAGGTTTTATAAATATCACCAACAATGCAATCACCAAAAATTTAAAAAAGCCACAGCTAATTTTGTTTGTAATTTTAATCGTTTTCTAAAGTGGCTAATACAAACAAGGCTTAACTTAATAATGCAAACTATAAGAAAGCTAAAAGATTATCCCCTAGAAAATCCCTGCCCCTCATCAAACCCATCCACTCTAAAAGTAAAATCCAAAAACGAACACCTTAATCTATCGAAAATTTCGCTATAATGGCAGTTTTTTATAAAACTAGAGGTTATAAAGGGTGTTGATGAAAAGCTATAACATGGGGGTTTTGCTAGTCATTTTGGGGGCTTTGTTTTGGGCAAGTTCTGGCGTTATGGCAGAATCTTTGTTTAAAAAATCTTATAGCGTGGAATGGGTGAATTTCTATCGTCTGCTTTTGAGTGGGCTTTTCCTTGCGCTGCTTTCCTTTTCTCTTAAGAAAATGCAACTCTTTACTAATCCCAAAGAGCTGCTATCCTTACTGCTTTTTAGCCTCCTTGGCTTATTTTTAGCACAATTTGCGTATTTCAAAGCTATCTTTTATATTGATGCGGGGACGGCTACAATGATTCAATATTCCGCACCGCTGTTTATTATGCTTTTTTTATGTGTGAAAAATAAAGTTCCCCCCAAAAGTCTTGATATGATTGCTCTTATTTTACTTGTTATAGCACTCTTTTTTTTGGCTTTTAAGGGTGAGTTTTCGCTAGAGAGGCTGAACTTTTGGGGCTTTTTTTGGGGAATATTTGGGGCTTTTGGCGTGGTATATTACTCGCTGGGTGCAAGGGGGATTATCCAAAAATATGGTGTGATTTTTATCTTGGCATGGGCATCCTTAATTGATTCTATAGTGTTATTAGCAATTCTTGGCGGGGAGATTCCAAGCTACACATGGAATCTCATCGATTATAGCACGATGTTTGGCATTATCGTTATAGGGACTATCCTTGCCTTTAGCCTCTATTTAAAGGGGCTTGAGAGGGTGGGTGCATTGCAAGCAAGTATGATATCTTGTATAGAGCCTGTGGCAGCTGCCCTTATGAGTTTTTTATTTATAGGCACACACTATTCTATGCTTGATATACTAGCTTTTGGCTTGATAATCTTTTCTGTGATTTTAAATTCAAAGGCTAGGTAAGAAAACATAAATAAAAAGGCGGTTTTGCATAATATCATCTCAAAAATGTAGATTATCAACTTTTAATGTCACAAATCCTTTATTTCTGATTCTGAAATTCTTACTATATTATTTTCATATTTCAAAAGCTTAAACCATGGTGGCATGTTTTCTTTTACAAAAATCCTTTTTCTGCATAATCTCTAAAGAATCTTAAGGCTTGTATTTGTTCGCAATTTTCTTTACAACATCCCTTATCATATCTTTATTTTAACTCATAAAAATAAAGCTTTAAGGAATTTTCTCTATTCTAAAGATAATGCAATCGCAGGATTTATCAGTGGAATATTCCTCTAAATCGCACTTTCTTTAGCATTTTTATTAATAGAAAAGCTACCCTTTGGCTTGATTTGCAAATCTTGGTGTATGGCATTACGAAATTCTTTAAGATTTTTATTTGCCATTCTTGCTCCACATCATTGTGATTTTTTGTGTCCCAACACACTTCTTTAAAAATTAAGCCTTGATTATCATTTTATGAATCTATTGGCTCATTAAAAGTTTCCATAAAGATTCCTTTTTTGGAATCCACCTTGACTTCTTTGGAGTGTATTTTTGCCTTTTATCTTTGCAAGATATGCTTTGAGTTTGTGAGATTCTAACTTGCACTCTTTATATAGCCTTGCTCTTTGATTTTTTTTAGTTGCTCAAATTCTCTTACAATTAGTCGCTGTGTGTGGTAATAGAGCCTTGATCACTGCACTGACAAGCAAAACAAGAGCTGTGCAATCAAAATTTAGAATCATCTTCTCTGCTAGCCATTACTTGCAATAAACTTTTAGAATAAAATTTGTTTTGCCTTGCATGTATTTTTGTAATTTATTATAAATTTCTTCATACAAAAACTTCCACCCCTCTATCCTAAAATCTTCTTTCATAAACTCCTCATCAAACAAACCATTTTGGCTTCTTAAAAATATATGATATCTAATGGTTCTCATAAAATCCAAATATCCATACAAGCTGTATGCGGCATAAGCAAAATTAAACGCCAATATCAATCCTTAAGCCCATTTAAACCAAGAAGCCTAAGCTTCTACATTCACAAAACGTATATCTTTTGGAATAATAAGTTCAGCCTCTGTGTGCTGCATTATATCTTCAATGCTTGAAGTGCTAAAAACCTCGCAAAGCACAATGCCTTCAGCTCCAACACACATTAATCCCTTTTCAGTTACAATCGTATTCACCTCACCTCTTGCTGTTAATGGCAAGGTGCATTCTTTAAGAATTTTTTTTGCCCCCTTTGCTGTATGTTCCATTGCCACAATCACTTCTTTACTCCCCACAACCAAATCCATAGCTCCTCCCATACCAGGAACAAGCTTACCGGGGATAATCCAATTTGCCAAATTCCCTTTTGCATCAACCTGCAAGGCTCCAAGCACAGTAACATCAACATGCCCTCCACGAATAAGCCCAAAACTAAAGGCAGAATCAAAAAACATTCCTCCCTCATTAATACTACTTGGCACACCTCCAGCATCCACAAGACGCATATTTGCTTCACTTGGTCGCTCACCCATACCAATCATACCATTTTCAGACTGCAACACAATATGAACGCCCGGTGGGATATAGTTACTTACTGCTGTTGGCATACCAATCCCAAGATTCACCAAATAACCATCTTTTAGCTCCTCAGCGATTCTCCTAGCAATAATTTCTATTATTTTTTCTTTTTCCATGATTATCCCTCCTTACTTACTACAATATAATCCACTAAGATAGAAGGAATCACAATGTCATTTGGTCCAAATATATCATTCTTTATCTCTTCAACTTCTATAATCACCCTATCAGCTGCCATAGCCATAAGTGTGTTAAAGTTTCTTGTAGTCCCATCAAAAACGCAATTACCCACCCTATCAGCATAGGTTGCATACAAAATTGCCACCTCTGCCCTCAAAGGCAACTCCAATAAATATTCTACACCATCAACCTCAATCACACGCTTACATTCAGCAACCATAGTCCCAAGTCCCGTTGGAGTGAGTATCCCACCAAGTCCATATCCACCAGCACGAATCCGCTCTGCCAAGGTACCTTGAGGAATCAATGTAACATCAAGCTCTCCTGCGCTCATTTGCCGACCCGTTTCTTTATTTGTCCCAATATGTGAAGCAAAAAGCTTTTTAACTTGCCTATTCATAATAAGCTTCCCAATACCATAAGTCTCTGTAGCCGTATCAGTAGAAATAAGATGCAAATCTTTCACATTCTTTTCCACAAGGGCATCAATAACCTTGTGGGCACTCCCACACCCCATAAATCCTCCACTCATCAGCACACAACCATCACCAATAAAGGCAGCTGCTTGTTCTGCATTAATAACTTTCATGTCTCCTCCTTATGCCTCTATCACCACAGCAATACCCTGCCCACCACCAATACAAAGAGTTGCCAAGCCTTTTTTAAGCCCCTCTTGCAATAGCTCATGCACCAAGGTAACCACGATTCTCGCACCACTTGCCCCAATAGGATGTCCAAGCGCTACAGCTCCACCATTAACATTCACGCGACTCATATCAAAACCCAAAGCCTTTGAAACAGCGAGGCTCTGGGCGCTAAAAGCCTCATTTGCCTCTATGCGTTGCATATCTTCCAAACGTTCCCCAGCCGCTGCCAAAGCCTTTCTCACTGCTTCCACAGGTCCAATCCCCATCACACTTGGACTCACTCCAGCCACACCAAAACCCTTAATACAAGCAAGAATCCTCAACCCACGCACTTCTGCTTCCTCCCTACTCATACACACCAACATTGCTGCTCCATCGTTAATCCCACTTGCATTACCCGCCGTAACAGTCCCATTTTCCTTAAAAGCAGGTTTAAGTTTTTGTAAAGCTTCTAAACTGCAATCCTGACGCACATGCTCATCACTCCTAAAAATCTCGCTCTTTTTGCCTCGCTGCACCTCTATAGGAACGATTTGTGAATCAAACTTTCCCTCTCTTTGTGCTTTAGAAGCCTTATGGTGTGACCCAAGGGCATATCTATCTTGCTATTCTCTACTAATATTATATTGTTGGGCTAAATTTTCAGCCGTTATACTCATATGATACCCCTCTAAAGCACACCACAATCCATCATGTATTAAGGTATCACAAATTTTCTTATCTCCCATTTTATACCCAAAACGGGGATTATCCAATATATAAGGAGCAGCACTCATTACCTCCACCCCTCCAACTCCAACCACGCGAGAATTTCCCAAGGCAATGCTGTAAAAAGCAAGCTGCAAAGCTTTCATTCCACTGCCACACACATGATTAACACAAAAAGCACTACTACTTTCCTTTGCTCCAGCCTTAATAGCAATTTGACGTGCAAGATTCTGTCCCAACCCAGCACCCAGCACATTCCCAGCAATGACTTCATCAATTTCTTGGGCTGACACTCCAGATTCCCTTAAAGCACCTTGCAAAACCAAAGCCCCTAAATCGCTAGGATGTATGTCTTTAAGACTCCCGCCAAAAGATCCTATAGCACTTCTTTTTGCTCCAACAATCACAACTTCTTTCATACCATTCTCCTTATACAACGCCCATACTTCCAAGCACAATAATCGCCGCTAAAGCCAAAAGAGGCAAAACCGTGCAACACACAAAAATATCCATATAACTTTCTTTATGGCTCATAGCGCACACAGCCAATAATGTCAATACCGCTCCATTATGTGGTAAAGTATCAAGACCACCACAAGCCACAGCCGCTACGCGATGCAAAACTTCTGGCGATATTCCTAGAGAAGTAGCAATCTCAAGATATTTTGCCCCCAAAGCTTCTAAAGCAATACCAAGCCCACCACTAGCACTTCCCGTTGCCCCAGCTAAAAGAGTCACACTCACGCCTTCGCTAATCAAAGGGGAACTCCCCCACAAAGAAACCAAAGAATCTGCCAATCCCTTAAATGCCGGAACATCTCTCACCACACTTCCAAAGCCTACCGCCGCACTTGTATTAATAATAGCAATCAACGAACTATTTGCTCCTGAGTTTAAAACCTTAATCATATTATTTATAGGTAAAAGACTTTTAGCAAACAACAAAAGCGCACACAATACCCCCACACTCAAAGCAATAACAATATCAAGCTCAAAAATATTAAACAACAGCACAATTACCGTTGGTGGGATAAAGCTTAGATACCAAGCGGGTAACTTTAAAGAAAAGAGGTTTTCTGTCTCTTGCTCTGGTTCCACAAATCCCACTCCAGCAGCAGCATACACCCTTGCCCTATAAGAAAGATACAGCATACCACACACAAACATAATGAGTGAAGCAACAATCCCAAGTGTCGGAGCCGCCATTTGTGTCGTTCCAAAATATTTCATAGGAATGAGATTTTGAATCTGTGGTGTCCCCGGAATTGCGGTCATAGTAAATGTAAAAGCCCCCAAAGAAATCGCTCCAGGAAGCAACCGCCTTGTAATGTTCGCCTCACGAAACAAAGCCATCCCCATAGGATATAAAACAAAAACCACAACAAACAGCGAGATTCCACCATAAGTCAAAAACGCCCCAACCACTACCACAGCCAATATCGCGCGTTTATGCCCAATTAAATTACTCATCCACACAGCCAAAGATTTTGCTGCCCCACTTACCTCCATAAGTTTCCCAAATATTGCCCCAAGCGCAAATACGGGAAACCAATCTAACACATATTTTGCAAAACCACCCATATAGCTTTGAGTATAGCTAGGCAAAAGCTCAAGCCCTCCAAAAAGAGCAACCACAAGAGAAGCAAGCGGTGCCACCCAAATAATGCTCATACCAAAATATGTTAAAAGCATAAGTAAAAAAAGCCCAATGATAATCCCAGTCATAGCATCCCCCAACCATGGCTTACCAAAAGACTCTGACCACTCATAACTCCCGAGCTGTCATGGGCAAAAAAACTCACAAGATTAGCCACTTCTTCCATAGTCGTAAATTCACCATCAATCGTATCTTTAAGCAAAATATCCTTAATAACAGCCTCTTGGCTAATGCCTTTGATTTTTGCCTGCTCTGAAATCTGCTTTTCAACCAAAGGCGTCTTCACAAATCCCGGACACACAACATAAGTATGAATATTATACGCCGCCCCTTCTTTTGCTAACACTCTTGCAAAGCCTAAGATTCCATGTTTTGCAAAGCAATAGGGGGCTTTATATGGTGAGGCAAGATGACTATGGGCACTCCCCATAAAGAAATTTGCCCACCACCTTTTTCTTTCATAATTCCATAAGCCGAACGCGCACTAAGAAAAGCACCATCTGCGTGAATTCGTAACATTTTTTGCCATTCCTCAAAAGGAAACTCTTCGAAAGGATACACAACCTGAATCCCTGCATTAGAAAGTAAAATATCCACACGACCCCACTGCTTTTGAACTGTATCAAAAGCAGATAATACTGAACTTTCAGAAGTTACATCCATAGCCACACCAATAGCCACTCCCCCCTTTTCTTGTATTTCCCTTGTTACCATAGTAGCAGCTTCAAGATTAATATCACTCACAACAACCTTAGCGCCATCTTCTGCCAAACGAATCGCACACGCCCGACCAATACCGCTTCCACCTCCAGTCACAAGGGCTACTTTAGTTTCTAAACTCATGTCTATTTCCTTATATCTATAATATACGAATAGTAACACAAAAAATAATATTTTTTTCAAAATTATTTTTAAAAATATAAAAATTTAGTTTAATTTTGTAATAAAATAATTAAAAAGTTACATTATTATACTTTTAATAATTACTTTTCGCTACAATAAAAGACAGCATTATCAAATTTTCTTGGAGAATATTGCTATAATGTCAAAATATTTTTCTACTTGACAGATAAAATCCTCTACAGAATCTACCAATATGGAAAATTGTTTAAAATCAACAAAGAGGAAAGGTATCACTTCATTTTTTAATCTTTTTTATCAAAGATATGAAGATTTGTCTATTTTCGCTTCTTCTAGCACTTTAGCTTTATGTCTTTAATTTTAAGTATTAGCAATAGGATAAATTTGCTATTTATTCCCCAATCTTTAATTTAACAAAATAGAAGCCATCTTGTGTATCAAGATTGATTGTTTATTAAAAAAGGTAAGGAGAACTATCATTTCTTTCAGAATCTTCAATAATATCTTTATATTATTGTCCTAATCAACAAACATCAGCTATTTTAATTGCCAATTTTGCATTGACACTTTTAAGTATGGTATCCAAATTCATCATTAGATAAAATTATTCTTTAAAAATCCGTGTCGCATATAGCATAATAACTCATCATTTTTAGAACCTTCAAGATCTCCAATAATTGTCAATAACTGACTTTTCAACTCCTCACTCTCACAATCTCTAAAATCATAAATCTCAAATTTTTACTTAGGTGCAATATTTAATATTAAATCAATAATACTGACTTGTAATCCTTAATATTACCTTCTGCCATGATATTTTTGCCCCTCATAGCACCTTAAGCTTGCCATTAGAATCTATCTCTAACACGACATAAGGCAAGCCTTGTTTAGCTCACACATAAATGGGTTGGGGTTGTTTTGCTCCATATTCCACACACCTGCACCTTGAAATTCAGCTTTCTCTAAAGAAGCTTCGTTTGGCTAAAAATTCGAGAGCGGCGAAATAGCACTGCGCTCATTTATGTCTAATAAACTCCCTTATGCTTTTTCTTGCAACCCACATTTTTCATCAAAAATCTTAGAATTTCTACTAATTGCTGCTGCATTGCCATTTTTAGAATCTATCCATAAAAACCCCTATGAATCTCTCATCAAGTAGGCAATACTCTAAGATTACTTCATTTTGTTTGCATTCCTTTGCAATGACAAGGTAGAAATAGTATCACAAAATATATTGGATTTATAACAAGGCATAGAATCTAAAGTATCTCTTTGATTTTCTTAGCTTGGTTTTGATTTGTGGCAAGTAGTTTCTAGGGATTTGGTAGATTATAGGGATTTATAGGCAAATGCGGGTATGGATTTATCCCCTCCCACCAATAGTGATTGTTTAGGGCAGATTCTATCTTAGCCTTTGCAGATTCTAAAAAGCTCTTTGCCCCTGCCCTTAACTCAAAGCTTTTTTGTATATGTGTAGCGATTTGTGTTTGAGTGGTGGAATCAAATAATGGTATAGGCAAATTCAAAATATCCTCATCTTTAATTACAGGATAAGAAGTTCCGACATTGTATCTTAAGACCCATTCTTTATATACACTAGTCCTTAATAATACTTGCAAAAATTCTTTCTTTATACTACCTTTTTCTTGTAAAACTACAAACGCACCACTTGCTATAAGATTGTCTTTTTCAACATTGACAATTCCTATTGCTCCACGATATGGTCTAACTTTAGATATTAAAATATCGCCCTTTCTAACCATAA
>CALVAF010000185.1 GCA_944325475.1 uncultured Helicobacter sp. | reverse complement strand
AAAACCTTGCGACATCTACGTTCAAGCGATGTTTTCAATAAATCAAGTGCCACTTCATCATCTTCTACAATCAAATTTGTAAGATTACCAAGCGGCTCTAATAACTCTGGAGACATAACTTTTTTCCTTAAACAATCACAAAACTAAAATATTTGCGAATGATACAAAAAAAAGGTTAAAAAAATCAACTTAAGGGTTAATTTTAACAATGGCAGCAGTTTTTGCCAAAAGTTTTCATAAACTCACAATACAAACAACTAACACTTCTTTTGGTGCAAATAATAGGGATTTCTTTTTTCTTGGCTTCATTACGAAATTTTTTCATTGTGTTATGATTTAAAAAATTTGTCAGCATCACCAAACAAGCCGTATTTTGTGGAATATCTTTGTGATTGACACTCTCTTTTCTTGCATCCCAGTGGGTTACCTTTTGACAACCTAGATTCTTTAAAACTGCTTTAATAGGAGTTATCTCATCTCCACCAATCACTAAAACTGACATAAAAAAACCTCCAAAAAATTAAATTAAAAATTTAAAACCTATGCTTTGAGATAAAACAAGTGTTTAAATTTTTTAAAATGATAATTATTATTAACTTAAATATTAATAAAAACAATTATCATTTTATTTTTGCTTTAATTGCATGATTCTGCTATAATCGTGAGAAATTTTGCTAAATTCCAAAAATTTTCAAGGAATCACTATGAAAAAACATAAAGAAACGCTTAAAACGATTTTAGACAGATTACATCTCTCTATCAAAAAAAACAACCTCAAAAATTCCAAACAAAGGGAATATATCCTTAGAGCAATGTATGAAGATAGCGGACATTTAAGCCCTGAAGATATTTTTATTGCTATCAAAAAAAACTGCAAAAATGCAAGCATTTCTTCAATTTATCGTATTTTGTCTTTTTTGGAAAAAGAAGGATTTGTGCATTCTATTGAAGTGGATAAAAGTGGCAAACGTTACGAAATTGCAAGCGGTTTGCACCACGACCATATCATTTGTGTAGAGTGCGGAAAAATCGAAGAGTTCTGCAATGAGGAAATCGAAAATTTACAAATTGAAGTGACACAATCCCACAAAGCCAAGCTTGTAGGACATGATATGCTTTTGTATGTGGTGTGCGAATCTTGCCTCAAAAACAATTCCTAATCACCTAGAGATTCCGCTCACGAATCTCTTTGACAATATCCACTTCCCAAAAGAAATCCACCCAATCTTTCGTTTCACGCAGGAAAAAATCCGGCTTGAAAGTCGCTGTTGGCTTATAAAAAATTGACATTGTTTTAAAATCAATCGTTGTATTAACCTCTTGCAAAATATGCTTGACTTTTGCCATACTTGTGCCACTATCCACAATATCATCGACAATCAAAACTCGCTGATTCCCATGAATCTCTGGGATATTTGAAATCCGCAATTCTTGTTGCACCTTATTAAAAAAAGATGTGGCATTAATGCTATAAACCATACGCAAATCAAGCGCAATACCCAAAAAATGCGCCATCGTCAAACCTCCCCTTGAAATTGCCACGATAGAGTCAGGATTAAAGTCAATCTTTGAAATCAACTCTTTCATATCTTCCCTAAACATCTCATAACCATAATACTGCATTTACCCTCCTTTAATTTTAATAAATTTTAATCTCATTATACAAACTATCACGTTCCACTGGAATAAAACCCGCATTTTTAATCTGTGCGATAAGCTCCTCTTTTGCAAGTCCATTAGCGCTTTTACTCCCTGATGCACTTTGAATCGCTTCTTTTTGAATCGTCCCATCAATATCATCAGCACCAAACTCTTGTGCCACCAACGCAAGATTCAAGCCCAAAGTCGCCCAATAAGCCTTAATATGCGGGATATTAGGTAACAAAATTCGGCTAATGGCAATAGTTTTTAGAATCTCCTGTCCGCTAGGAAAATTTGTAACTTTCAAAAAATTATTTTCTTTTTGATACACAAGAGGAATGAAAGCATTAAATCCACCGCTTTTTTCTTGCTGGTAATAAAGGCGTAACAAATGATCGATTCGATGTTCCCTGCTCTCAATATGACCAAAAAGCATTGTGGCATTAGACTTTTTACCCAAAGAATGCCAATACCCATGAATCTCAAGCCACCGCACAGAATCCACCTTACCCTTGCAAATATACTCCCTTACTTTCTCATCAAAAATCTCCGCCCCACCTCCGGGCATAGAATCCACTCCATTTTCTGCCATAAGCTCCAAAACCTCTTCAAAAGGCTTATTAGAAATTTTAGAGAGGAAATTCACTTCTGCAGCCGTTAGGGCTTTGATATGAATCAAAGGATATTTTTCTTTAATCGTCCTAAAAAGTTCTAAATACCATTGCAAATCTAGCTTTGGATTATGTGCCCCTACAATATGAATCTCTAAGGCTCCATTATTAATGGCAATTCTAATTTGCTCCAAAGCCTCTTCTTTGCTTAGTGTGTAAGGATTAGGATTTTTCCTATGGGCTGAAAAGCCACAAAACTTGCAAATATCTGCACATTTATTAGTGGGATTCAAATGGCGATTGGAGTTAAAAAAAGTCTTTTTACCAAAATATTCTTCCCGAATCGCCCCTGCCATTTTACCCAAGGTAAAGATATCCAAATCATACAATTTCAAAGCTTCTTTTTTGTCTAAAAAAGGTTGAACTATTTCGCTTTTACTCATTTATTATTCCTTAAACAATGTTAAAAATTATTCATAAAAAAATAGCATAATTATACACAAAGATTCTTACTTTGCTTTAAGAAATCAAGCTTAACAGCCAAAAAAATCAAATAAACGCCTCTCGCAAAACTTTTAGTTGAAATAGAGG
>CALVAF010000184.1 GCA_944325475.1 uncultured Helicobacter sp. | reverse complement strand
GGTCTAATTATGTCCTTTATTGGTTGTTTTTATGGGTTTATTGTGGCAAAAGATATACGTAGTTTTGGTGTGGATACGACTCAAAGTGTGGTGGAATAAATCTTTTTTGTCATTGTTTTGGATGCGGTTTGTGCGGTAATTTTTACGAGAATGGGTTGGTAATGGAAAGCGTCTTACAGATTAAAAACCTCTACACAAGCTATGGAGAAAATAGCATTCATGAGGGCGTGAGCTTTGCAGTGTATCCGAGGGATATTTTTGCCCTTTTGGGCGGTAGTGGGAGTGGCAAAAGCACACTTTTAAACACAATGATCTTTCTTAAAAAACCAACAAGCGGGGAAGTGCGGATTTTGGGTAAAGAGATTTGGGGGTTAAATTTCAAAGAGACTTTAGAGATGAAGCTGAAATTTGGGGTGCTATTTCAGTTTGGAGCGTTGTTTAGTGCGCTAAATGTGCTAGATAATCTCACTTTGCCCTTGCAAGAATACACGGATTTTGAGAGGCAAGATAGAGAGAATCTAGCATATTTTTGGCTTGCAAGAGTGGGGTTAAAGCCTGAAGTGGCAAGGCTGTATCCTAGTGAGCTAAGTGGAGGAATGGTGAAGCGTGTGGGGCTAGCTAGGGCTTTGTGCCTTAGCCCCAAGATTTTGTTTTTAGATGAGCCTACAAGTGGGCTAGATCCTAAAAGCGCGAGGCATTTTGATGAGCTAATTAGAGAGCTTAGAGACTTGCTTGGGGTTAGCATTGTAATGGTAACGCATGATATGGAGAGTGTGAAAGGGGTCGTGGATAGAATGGTGATTTTGAAAGGCAAAAAAGTGTTTTTTGAGGGTAGCTTAGAAGAGCTAAGAGCAAAGACAGATTCGCTTGATTTGTTTTTGT
The DNA here is from genome assembly GCA_944325475.1 of uncultured Helicobacter sp. GTDB lineage: Bacteria > Campylobacterota > Campylobacteria > Campylobacterales > Helicobacteraceae > Helicobacter_D. The sequence goes on along the minus strand of CALVAF010000184.1, from coordinate 8,524 downwards.
ATCAGATTTAAGGAAAGAAAATGGAAGCACGATTGAATTATGTGTTGCTTGGAGTGTTTTTTGTCGCAGTGCTGTTAACTTTGGCGGGATTTATTTTTTGGATGGGGAAATATGATAGGAATTTAAGTGAGTATAAGGAGTATTTTATTTATAACAGAGAGTTGCCACGCGGAATTAGAATTGAAACACCTGTGAAATATTTGGGGTTGCCTGTTGGGTTTGTGCGGCATTATAGGCTAAGTGGCGATGAAGTGGAAATTATCATATGGGTTAAAAAAGAAATTGCACTGAATGAGGGTAGTAAGGTGGTAGTGGAATCACAAGGCTTAACCGGTGGTAATTTTTTGACTTTGATTCAAGGGGAGGGGAAGCCTTTTGAAAAATCACAAAAGGCAATTTTGGGGTTTAAAGAAAATTGGATTGAGCAGGTGAGCTCTAAAGCAGAAAATGTAATGGCACAGCTAGAAGTGAGTTTGGAGCGGTTTAATCGACTATTAAGCGATAAGAATCTGGGGAATATTGAAGTCAGTTTGCAGAATTTTGCAAATGTTTCTGATGAGTTTTATTGGGCGCTAAAGGAAGCTAGAAGAGAGATAGGGTATATTGGAGAATTGAGGGCGAAGTTTAATGAAAGTTTGGTGCGAGGGGATTATAATTTACGGTTTATCTTAACGCCTTTGTTGTTTGATTTGGAGCAAAACTCTAAGGCTTTGCAAAAAATCTTGCAAGAGGCTAGTGAGGTTTTAGAGGATTTTAGGGATTCGCCAAGTGGATTTTTGTTTGATTCTACTAAGCCTAAGCTTGGAGCGCGGGAATAAAGGAATGTGATGAAAAGAAATGTGATACAAAGAATGATTTTTGGAGTAGCTGTGGTGGGATTTCTAAGTGGTTGTGTAGGTAAGGAGGTTTTGCCGCCCAATAGCTATCAGTTAGAAATTCCTTATAAACAAGTACAATGCAAGAAAATGAAGGTTTATAATTGGCTTGGAATTGAAGTGGCGCAAAAGATTAACACGCGAAAAATCGCCTATGTGGAATCGCCTAATAAAATTGCCTATTTTGCGAAGAATCAATGGGTGGAATCACTGACAAATATGCTGGATTCTTTAATGATAAAAGCTGCTTATCAAAATTGCGTGAGTTTGGTAAAGAATAGGGATTTTGATAGGGATTCTTTGAAGTTGTGGGTTTTGGAGTTGTTTTATGATGAGGTTTCTAATCATGTGGTTTTTGAGGCAAAGTTAGAAAAAAGCGCTAAGGAGGCAAAAACTCTGTGGATTTATAAAGAAAAAAGCGTGTCTGATGGGGATTTTACAGAGATTATTAAGGCGATGAATGTGGTGGTTTTGGAGGGATATTTGGAGGCTTTATTGTAAAATTAGCGGAGAATGGGTGTGGAATATGTGATTTGTTTAGAAGATTGGGTTTTGGAGGCAGTGATTGGAATCTTGCCTTTTGAACGAGAGAGGACGCAAAAAATCAAGATTGATGGTGAGTTTAGTTATTTTAAGAAGGAAGGTGATTCTTTTTTGGATTATCGAGAGTTGCGGAGGTTTTTTAAGGAGGCTTTTTTGCGTGAGTTTGGGCTGCTAGAGGAGGCGTTAGAGTATTTTAAAAGTGAGATTCCAAAGCAATTCCCACAAATCCAAAGTTATACGCTTAAAATTTCTAAGCTAGAGATTTTTGAGGATTGCAAAGTGGCTATTCAAGTTTTTCACAATAGCCAGCAAGGATAACTAATAATTTGCTACTTAAAAATTTTAACATGATGGTATTTCTCTAGCTCTTTTGCTTCAAATCTATAATATGAGAAGCTTTATAGCAAGATTCATCACTTCAAGCATTCTTATCCAATCTTGATGATTTTGTAATTTCTCTTTAAGCTCTAATATATCTTTCATTCCTCAATTTTAATAAAAGTATTTTATTTTTCTAATATGTAAAGGTGGGCTTGAAAATTCATAGATTTAATTTGCAATAGAGCTGTTTTGATATGAAAGGCAAAAATTGCATTTGGCTTTTTTATTATAATGGTTTTTTGTTTTCAAAATGAGTTTAAAGATTTCTTGTGTTTTGACTGAAATGGTGATTAAGTAGGCAGCTCTATTTATATATTTGGTGGCTGTGGTTATATCTTTGATTTTGCTTAAAAGTCCTATTGCCTTTGTGTATTTTATTAGCCTGTTTGCTAGTTTTTGTGTGACTATATTGGTTAAATCCATAAACAAATTAAGCAAATTTTGCTACAATCTTGCAAAAATTTTTAGGAGTAATAATGGAAGTTGGGAGTAAAGCACCAGATTTTAGTTTGTCAAATCAAGACGATGTAGAGGTTTCTTTGCGGGATTTTCAAGGGAGTTGGGTAATTTTGTATTTTTATCCCAAAGACAAGACGCCCGGTTGCACGCAAGAGGCTTGTGATTTTCGTGATAATTTGCAGGAGTTTAATGAGCTAAATGCGGTGGTTTTGGGGATTAGTCCTGATAGCGCAAAAACACATCAAAGTTTTATAGAAAAGGAAAATTTAAATTTCACACTTTTGAGCGATTCTGATAAAATTGCTCTAAAAGCCTATGGTGCATGGGGGCTAAAAAAACTCTATGGCAAGGAGTATGAGGGCGTAGTGCGTTCGACTTTTATCATTAATCCGCAAGGAAAAATTGCATTTGCTTGGAAAAATGTCAAAGTAAAAGGGCATATTAAGGCAGTCAAAGAAAAGCTAAAAGAGTTGCAAAGCTTACCAAGTTAATACTTCTTTTTTAATTTTATTGAGGCTTTCAATGGCTTCTTTGAGTTTGGCTACTTCTTCATCGATTTGCTGTAGATTCCACATATCTAGTGAAGGTGGCATATCTTCAGAGCCACGTTTTATCATCACATAATCCACAAAAGAAATTTTTGCTAATCTTAGGAGAAATTCTATTTCAGCCTGCGCTTCCTCGATTTTTCGTAATAGCGAATCGATTTTTTCAAACATCTTTATCCCTCTTGAATTAATAGGGCGGATTTTATCATTTTTTGGTTTATAGAAGTTTTAGAAAGTTAAATCTGTTAATCCCTTTTTGGCTAAAAAGAGGCGGAATTTTTTTGGGATTTTGTTTTTGCGGAAAGTTTCTTTTTGGGTTTTGGTGAGTTTGTGAGAAGTGTGAATATAGGGGGAAATGTAGATTTTCTCTTGGGATTTTTCTAGGGCGATTTTACCCCCTAATACGATAGAAAACTCTTGCTTTTGCAGGAGGGTTTGACACTCTAGTTTTTGAGGCTTACTTAGGCAGTAGCCTAGCCTTTTGGCGGCTTTGTCTATAAAGAAGAGGCTAAGGGGGTTGTGTCTAAAGACAAAACCCTCCCCAAAATCTGCTAAGTCTGCAAAATTTTCCAAGTCTTCCCTAAAATATTCTTTTGCAAGTAGTTCTAGGCTAAATTTGATTCCTGCTTGAAATTCCTGCATTAGCGGATTTGCAAAGTGCTTTCTAAAATAATTGCGTTTAAAGGCAGTATTAGCATTGCTTGAATCTTCAAAATAAAAAATACCATTGCTTTGCAAATAGGTTTGAAGTGTGATTCTTGGGAGAAAAATCATTGGACGCAGGAGGTGGCAGGTTATTCCTTCTTGCTTTATAAAAAGGCTTTTAGGTGGGATTTGCATATTCTCTATGCCTGTGCCTTTGCAAAACTGCATCAAAAACCACTCCAAATTGTCATTAAGCTGGTGGGCTAGAATCAAGTTTTGATAGGATTCTTGGGCGATGAGGGAGGCAAAAAACTCATAGCGAATTGCCCTTGCATTGGCTTCAAAATTCTTGTGAATTTTAGGGGCTTTTAGGGTGTGGCATTTTTTGTTATCCCAAAAGCAGAGTGTTTTTGCTCTCAAGACTTCAAGGCTACCTTGCTGTCGCACCCCATAATCCACAATAGCCACATCAAAAGAAATTCCATAACTTTTGAGCAAAAAATAAAGTGCTGTTGAATCTAATCCTCCTGAAAAAGCAAGGAGATTTTTTGCCCCACTTAACTCATCTAAAAATTCTAATTTAGGCTTTTCCAATCACGCAACCTAGCACATTTTCACCCACAACTTCAGTAATTTTAACTTTGTAATAGCCACTTTTGATTTCTTCATCAATTATTTTATCATTGATGAGAATCTCGCCATCAATCTCGGGGGCGAATCGCACCTCACGCCCTGCATAAAAAAACTCGTGTTCTTTGGATTTGCCCTCAATGAGTGCAGTGATTTCTCGCCCCTTTAGTTTTTTGAGATTCTGCTTGTATGCTTGAGTAAAAATTTGATTGATTTTTTTTAGCCTTGCGTGGATTGTCTTGCTTGGAATTTGCTCCATTTCCGCGCTTTTTGTCCCCTCTTCTTTGGAGTAGGCAAAGAAATTGATTCGATCAAATGAGAAATTTTTGACTAGCTCACACAGCTCCAAAAACTCTTCCTCGCCCTCACCTGGGTGTCCTAAAATAAAGCTTGTCCTCACAAAGCTATTTGGGGCTTTTCGCATTATTTCTAAAAGCTCCCTAAACTCCCCACTTCGCCCCATTACCTTAAGCACCTTTTGGGAGGCATGTTGTAAGGGCATATCAAAATAATTGTGAAAAATAGGAGAGTCAATAATTTTTTGAATGAGTTTTTTAGAAGTCGTGGCAGGGTAGAGATAGAGGATTCTTGCACTCTTTATCCCCACTCCCTCTTTGGCTAGATTTTCAATGCCACTAATGAGTTCTATTAGCCCATCTTTCACTCCCAAATCACGCAAATAAGAGCTAGAATCTTGAGAGATAAAAGTGAAATCGCTATATCCTTGTGCGGCTAGATTACGCACTTCTTTGAGAGTGGATTCAAGTGTGCGGGAATGCAGCTTACCCTTAAAGCTTGGAATCGCACAAAAACTGCATTTTTGATTACAACCCTCTGAAAGCTTGATATAAGCATGAATCTTTGACCCACTAATCACGCGCTTATCATTCTCGTTAGCTAAAAACACGCCCTTGGCATTAGAGAGGATTTTTTTGCCTTTTTTGCGTTCTTCTATCATCTTATCAATCTTGTCATAATCCCCAACCCCTGTGATAATGTCAAGCTCGGGAATCTCCTCTTTTAGCTCTTTGGCATATCTTTCACTAAGGCAGCCACTTGCGACTAAAATCGCCCCTTGTTTTTTTGTTTCTAAAGCCTCTAGCAGAGTTTGGATACTTTCTTTTTTTGCCGCTTCGATAAACCCGCAAGTATTGACGATGACGACATCAGCCTCGCTAAGTTCTTGCGTGTTTTCATACTCACTAAGTCTGCCTAGCATAACCTCGCTATCAACAAGATTTTTGGTGCAGCCTAGTGAAATAAGATGGAGTTTTTTTTGCATATTATAAACCTTGAATTTTTTTGAGGGCAGCTTTGACCATTTGCCCCACTTCATTTTTTTCTAAGCCTTTGATGGCTTTTTGGATAATGTCATTTTTGTAGCCTAGCGATTCTAGGGCTAAGATGACTTGGTTATAAGTTGAATCAATGTCGCTTGTTTCATTTTGACTGAGCTCTAGCGACCAGCCAGAGAGCTCTACGAGGATTCTCCCAGCACTTTTGGGACCGATTCCGGGTACTCTTTGCATGGATTTGATGTCATTGCTTTCTACAACTTTGGCAAAAGTTTGGGGCGTGTAGGTGGAGAGGATTGCCATAGCTACTTTGGGACCCACGCCATTAATTTTAATTAGCGTATCAAAGAGCTTTTTCTCGCTAAGTTCTAAAAATCCAAAGAGATTCTGTGCGTCTTCGCGGATAATATGCGTGGTGAGTAGAGTGATAGAATCGCCTTTGTTTTGTGTGATTTGGCTGCTTGTTTGTAGGGAGATAAAAACCTCATGCACCACTCCAGCACAGCTAATGGCGATTTTGGTAGGTTCTTTAGCAAAGACTTTTCCTTCTAATGCAATAATCATTTTTTCTCCTATATGACTAAATGGATTTGGTTATTTTGAAAAATAACTTTTGAGGGTTCGCCCATTTTGGGAATGAGCATAAATTCTTGTTTGGGTGAGTAAAAGAGATAGTGAATCTCATTATATCCTACCCAGCCACTTTGAATTTCAATCACGCCTTCTTTGGTAGCAGAATCAAGTTTGTTTAGGGCATTGTAGGCTTGTTTAGAGAGTTCGCTTAGGGCGTTAATCTTAGCCTTTTTCTCTTTGAGGGCGAGGATTCGTGTGTGGTATTCTTCAAATTTTGTAAGGAAATAGCTTGGTGGTGTGGTGTGGGTGTTTTTGTAATGGATTAAGATTTGTCGTATTTCATCAGCGGTGCCTTTGAATTTTTTTAACTCTAGACTTTCGATTTTGAGTTCTTTAATGAGTGTGATAGCCTCTTTGATTGAAGAGACTTTTTGCTCTAGGAGTTTTTGGTACTTTTCTTTATTTTGCGGGCTGTAATTAGCAGCAATGTAGAATCGATTTTCACCTTTTTGCATTAGGGCAACTTTGATTTTTTTAGTGGCGTGTAAAAAAGCATTAGAGTGCAAGATTTGGATAAAAATTTCTTCAGCATAGATTTTGCCCCCATAGACTTGCTCAACTTCTACCCTTTGGGCTTTGATGATTCCAGCTTCTAGGGTTTGTATTTTGACATTTTGGGCTTTTAAATAGCCTTTGTGGGTTTTGATGTTGGCGGTGGTGGCGTAGATTTTAGAATCTTGATGTGTAAAACCTCCTACAAAAACTTCTTTGGCATTAATTTGTGCGTTGGCTCCAACATTGCCCTGTATGTCGATTTTGGAGGCTTGGACTTTCATTCCTTGCCCTAATGCTTCTTTAAGAGAATCGGCTTCTGTGATGTTAATCTCTGCCCCACTTTCAATCTCACCAATAAGAGAGCCAGTTGTTTTAAGATTGACTTCTTTGGTCTTTAAGCTATTTTCTATACAAAGATAGTTATCTTCATATTTCAAAACCCCACCGATTATCGCTATGTAGCGAATTTCTAGCGGAGTTTCTTGGATTTTGATACTTGCAGGGTCAAATTTCAGCATGCAAGGCTGCCCTAGTGTCTTTGGTTCTTCTGGGATAATATATTTTCCTTGGATATTTCTGCCCGGCTTGCCTTTTAGGGCTTTTTGAAAGATACAAATCACTTCATTTGCGATGATGGTTTGGAAGCCTTTTGTGATTTCTTTTTTGAAGCTAAAAGAACATTCGCTTGGCGGAAGATAATTAAAACTTTGAGAGAGAAGATAATTAACCTCTTGCTTTAAGGGGTATTTTAAAGTGTTTAAAAAATCCTTTAAAGCCTTTTTTTCAGCTGCCTCATTAAAAAATAAAATCTTATTCCATGCCTTAAATTTTCGGATTTGTGTGTAGAGACTTTCAAACTCATTGGGATTAAACACAAACCCAGCACGAAAAACTAAAAAAGATTTGGAAAAGAATTTGTCTGTTAGCATATGGAATCGCATTTCTTTTTTTTCTTTTTTGAAAATAAGAATTGAGTAATGCTGAGAGATGAGGAGGTTTGGCTCTAAGAGATTGTTATAGTTGTTTAAAAAGCCATCAGTCTCGCTCTCTTTTAGAGGTTGTGGAGAATAATCAGAAGTCTTTTTGGTGTAAGTTGTGATTGCGCGCAATTCAAAATCAAGCAAATCCAAATTCAAATTTAGTTGCGAGGCGATTTGTTTAAAAGTAAATTTAATGTCCTCACATTCGTTGATATAGTAGGGTCGAAATGAATTTTGCAAATCTTTTTTTAACATATTCTAAAAGCTTTTTATGTAAAAATATTGCTTGATTTTATCAAAAACCCCATAAGAAAAAGATTATATAAAGAGAATTGCAGATGTTTTTAAGGGCTTTTTTTACCAACAGTAGCGGAATCTTGACTTCAAGAATCTTGGGATTTATCCGCGATTTATTGACGGCTAGCACACTTGGAGCGGGGATTTATAGTGATATTTTTTTTGTGGCTTTTAAGCTGCCTAATCTTTTTAGGCGAATCTTTGGTGAGGGGGCGTTTAATCAAGCCTTTTTGCCCAGCTTTTTTCAAGCCCGATTCCGCGGGGGATTTGCATTAAAAATCCTCATAGTATTTTGTGGGATTTTGCTTGTTTTGTCTTTGCTTGTTTGGGTGTTCCAAAAGATGGTTACTAAGGTTTTAGCTTATGGCTTTAGTGACGAGAATATCGCACTTGCAGCACCTTTGGTGGCGATTAATTTTTGGTATTTACTCTTGGTGTTTATGGTGACTTTTTTTGGGGTCATATTGCAATATAAGCGGAATTTTACGGCATGGGCGTATTCTCCAGCGCTTTTTAATCTTGCTATGATTGGAGCTTTGATTCTTGCTTCTAATAGTCCTGCCTATGATGCGGTTTTGTGGCTTAGTTATGGGGTTTTAGCGGGGGGAGTGGCACAGATTTTATTGCATTTTTATCCGATGTGGAAGCTGAATTTTTTTAGGCTTTTATGTGCGGGATTTAGGGAGCTTGGGGCTAAGAGAGAAGCAGTGAATGCGAGTGTGAAGTCTTTTTATAAGCAGTTT
>CALVAF010000183.1 GCA_944325475.1 uncultured Helicobacter sp. | reverse complement strand
TATGTTTGTGGTAAAACCCACTTTGACACAAGAAGAAATCACGCAAAAAATCGATTTTTATAAGGCAGCAATTCTAAACAATGGTGGCGAGATTAGTGCGACATTGGATATGGGAATGCGTAACCTTGCCTATGAAATCAAGAAAAACAAACGTGGATATTATTTTGTGATTTATTTTAAAGCAGAACCAAAGCTGGTTTTAGAATTAGAGCGTTTGTACCGAATCAATGAGGACATTTTGCGTTTTATTGTGATTAAATATGAGAGTAAAAAAGAGCAAAAAGCGTGGGAGACTCTCGTAGATAGGGCGATTCATAATAAAAAGGCAACCCTGCTAAAAGAGGTGAGCGAAGAAAAAGAAGCTAAAGGGGCTAAAGAATCAAAAGAAGTAGCCCACAAAGAAGAGGTAAAAGACGAGAAAGGCACTCAAGAATCTTAAGGAGTTGCAATGTTTAATAAAGTCATTTTAGTTGGAAACCTTACGCGTGATGTGGAGTTGCGTTATCTGCCAAGTGGTGCGGCATTAGCAAGACTTGGTTTGGCAACAAACCGCCGCTATAAAAAGCAAGATGGCACGCAAGCAGAGGAAGTTTGCTATATCGATGTAAATCTCTTTGGTAGGACGGCTGAAGTGGCAAATCAATACCTTAAGAAGGGGTCGCAGGTTTTGATTGAAGGGCGTTTGGTGCTAGAGAGCTGGGTGGATAATACAGGTGCGAAGCGAAGTAGGCATTCTATCACAGCAGAGAGCATGCAAATGCTAGGACAGAGGCAAAACTCTAATGAAAGTGGCAATTATGGAGGAGCGGCTTATAATGATGATGCATATGGTGGTGGGTATTCTAACAGCGAATATGCCAATGATAGGCATTCTAGTAATGGATACTCTAGTGGCTATGGGCAAGAATCTCATTCCAAACCCACACCGCAAGCACAAAAACTACAAAAAGAGCCAGACCTTCCAGTGATTGACATTAATGATGATGAAATACCATTTTAAAGGATAAAATATGGCAGAAAAAAAAAGATATTCCAAAAGATATTGCAGATACACTGAATCAAAGATTGAGTTTATCGACTATAAAGACATTGAGATGCTAAAGCATTCTTTATCAGAGCGTTATAAGATTATGCCACGCCGCTTGACAGGGAACTCTAAAAAGTGGCAAGAACGTGTAGAGGTTGCTATCAAAAGAGCAAGACAAATGGCGCTTATCCCTTACATTGTTGATAGGAAAAGAGTGGTTGAAAATCCTTTTAAAATCTAATTTGCTATTGGATTCCACTTGGGAATCCTTGCTTAGAATACCTCATTAAGCGCAAATAGATTAAGTTTTGTGGGATTTTGTGAGGTTTTTATTGATTTGGAATCTTAAGGATTTTTGTAAAAGGCTTTTATAATGAGGAGTTTAGGCTTTTTATAAGGCTTGAATTATCTTATGCCAGATTCAATTTTTTTTGAGAATTATGCTTAAGCATGTTTGGAAGGTGTCACAAAGGTAGATTTTTAAGAATTCTTGGCTAGAAAATTTGGCGTTAAGTGCGGCTTTTTGTGTTTTGGTTGGGTTTTTTAGTGTGGATTTTGATTGGTTTTTTGAGTTTGACTTGCTATTTTAAGCCTCTTTTGATTTTTAAAAATGTGAATTTGTGATAAAAATGTTTAGCGATTTTCAGCAGTTTTTGTGAGATTTCAATCTTTGATTACAATTTTTGGAGTTTATCAAATGTCTAAAAAAGCAATGTCTTCTGTGGTTGTGTCAGTATCGGTGGTAATTTTTACTGCATTGATTGCAGCTTCAAACTATCTTGTGCAATTCCATGTGAATGATTTTTTCACTTATGGTGCGATAATTTATCCCTTTACCTTTTTATTAGCAGATATTTTAGCAGAACGTTACTATAAAGATGAGGTGCTAAAGGTTGTTAGAATCGGTATTTTTTGTGCGTTTATCCCTTCGATGTTTTTAGCAGAATTTAGAATCGCTCTTGCAAGTGTCAGTGCTTTTTTCTTCGCGCAACAAGCCGATGTTTATGTGTTTTATTATCTGAAGTCCAAATTCCCTAAGCTTTGGTGGCTAAGAACTGTCGGTAGCACCGCCATTTCGCAGCTGATTGATACGATGATATTCTTCCATATCGCCTTTTTGTTTGTTATGCCATGGCATAATGTGCTAATGCTGGTGCTTGGGGATTATTTGATTAAGTTTTTGCTTGGGCTTTTGAACGCTCCGTTTTTCTACCTCTTTGCAATTCGACTGCAAAAATTTCTAGGAGTGCTACGATGAAGCGAAAAGTTGTGTTTTTTGATAGGGATGAGGTGGTAAATCTAGAGGATGCCCCTTATAGCTATGAGATTGAGAAATTTTATTTTGCACCTTTTTTTATGGATCTTTTTTTGGAATTAAAAAAGCAGGATTCTTTGTGCTTTGTGGTGACGAATCAATCTGGCATTAATCGTGGAATTTTCACACAAAAAGATTTTGAAATTTTAAGCGCTTTTATGCAGAATTGCATCATTTCTTGCCTCACTATCCCTTTGCGTCAAAGTGGATTTGTCCCTAAAAATATTGCTTTTGATGGGATTTATTTTTGTGTGCATACTAAAGAGGAAAATTGCCCTTGTCGTAAGCCAAAGCCCAAAATGCTACTGCAGGCTTGTGCGGATTTTGGACTAGATTTGTCGGAGTATGATAGCTATATTTTGGGGGATAAGGACACAGATATGATAGCAGGGCTTGAAGCAGGGGTGCAAACGCGGATTTTGGTGGGGGAAAATCCAGCTCCGCATGCGACGCATAGGGTCTCCAATCTTAAAGAAGCTTGGGAATTACTAAAGGCATAAAAACACTTTTAATTATGCAGTGATAGAATAAAAGCAAACAAATATTCTCCAGCTATATTATTGCAAAGCCTTTGAGCTGAAGTAATCTATGCCTTTAAAATAATGGAGTAAGCAATAAAGTTACAATAAGCTTTTGTGGACGTAGAGAAAGGCAATTAATTGAGGATTGCCACGAAGCCTGCAATTTTTGTAATGATTAGGATTGCAGAATCAAGGGTGATTCTAAGGTATGGAATGCTTTGCTTGCATAATGGAGTGGGAAGTTTTGTGATTACACAAAGCAAAGATATAAAGTATAAAGGTTTCCTTTATATCTTTGTTTAAAACCCAAAAACTTAGAATTCCTCAAAAAAACTTAAGTCAAAGTCTATTGTGGGTTTGCAATTAGTGTGAGGAGGATTTTTACTTCATCGCCCACAAGGCTATCTTTGAGATTAGATTCCCACACAACGCCAAAATCCGAACGCTTGATAGTCGCATTAGCTTGGATTTGTAGGGTTTCCCCATTTAGAGTTTCTGTGCTCTCAAGCATGATAGGCTTGGTGGTGCCTTTGATTGTCAAATCCCCATAAATCTTGCCTGATTCAAACTTTGTCATCTTGAAATTCATAGTCGGGTATTTTTTGGAATCAAAAATATCTGTGTCTTTGAGATGTTCATCACGCTTGGTGTTAGCTGTATCCACAGATGCAATCTCGACACTACCCTCTAGAATTTTGAGAGATTTTGATGCTGTGTCATAGTCGATATTGGCACTAAATTTACTAAATTTCCCATCGACTTTGTTAAGCTTTAAGTGGGAGATTTGAAAATCCACCTTGGAATTGTTTGTATCAAGCATGTAAGGCTGTGCTAAAAGAGGGCAGCCCAAGAAGGCAACAAAAGCGGAGATAGACAGAAATTTTTTCATGATAATCCTTTTGAATTGAAATATGCAGATTATAGCATAGATTTTAGCAATTATTCTTATTTTATTGTCTTGTTTGGGTGGTTTTTGCAATCTATGCAGTAAAGAACAAAAGCAAAATAGCAAGCGCTACACATTTATGTTTTTGAGATTCTAAATAAATTGCAGAATTAAAGAATTTTTGTTGTGGATTTTTCATTAGAAAGTTTTGCAATCATAAAGCAGCACAATTACCTAAAAGCAAATTATTTGACAACAATACAAAATAATTTTTTTGAGGTAAAAATCTTGAAGGAGAGATTTTTAAAGATTCGTTTTAGTAGCTTTTTTATATACTTGGGGTCTAATTTTAAAATTAAGGAGATAATATGTCTGTTAAGATTACTGATATTTGTATCGCTTGTGGTGCCTGTATTGATGAATGTCCGGTAGAAGCAATCGTAGATGATGATGATAACCCAAATGATGATGGCTGCTACTTTGTTTATAATGATAAATGTGTAGAGTGCGTTGGGCATAATGATGAGCCCGCTTGTGCTTCTGCTTGTCCAACGGAAGGTTGCATTGTTTGGGATGCTGTGGTGGATCCTCAACCTTACCGAGACGACATTGGAGAGGATAAAAGAACCGCTCACACACCGGTGGTGGAATAAGTCTTTTGGCTTTTCTTAAAAAAGAATTGAGAAGAATCAGGCTTGATTTTGGGCTTTGATTCTTCGGATTGTAGTTTTAAATTTTGCTTTTTGATTCTGCTTATTTTTTGTGTTAAACCCCTATTTTGATTCCTCACTTTTAATTTTGCGTATTTTATCTAGCCATTCTTTGAGAGTTTTTTCAAACCCCTTGGGCTGCCATTTTACGAATTTTAGCTTTTTGGGCAGGTATTCTTGTGCTACCCAACCCCCAAAGTCATGAGGATACAGATAGTCTTTGTGGAATTGCTGGATATGCTTGGGAATTGGCTCATTGGGATTGGCACGTACATATTCTAAAGCGACGTTAATGGCTTTGTAGGAAGCATTAGATTTGGGCGAAGCACAGAGATAAATCACACATTGGCTAAGAATGATTCTCGCTTCTGGATAGCCGATTTTAGCAACACTTTGGAGGGTAGAGTTGGCGAGATTTAGAGCATTTGGGTTGGCATTTCCGATATCTTCACTAGCCAGTATTACAAGGCGTCTTGCGATAAATTCGGGATTTTCCCCGCTTTCAATAAGCCTTGCAAGGTAGTAAATAGCGGCGTTTTCATCACTTCCTCGAATACTTTTTATCATTGCTGAAGTAAGATTATAATGTGTGTCTGAATCGCTTGCAGTGCTGTTTAGCCAATGGGGATGGAAGGATTTTAGAAGCTCTAAAGTTAGGGGTTTTTGTGTGCTTAGGGCGCAATCAAGCAAATTTAGCATCGCCCTTGCATCACCCCCGCTTGTGTGGATTAAAAATTCTTTAGTAGAATCATCAAGAGAGTATTCTTGTAGGATTTCAGTCAAATCTTCTTTGCTTAAGGGGTGAAACTCAAAGACAAACGATCGTGAGCGAATGGCATTTGTGAGGGCAAAAAAAGGATTTTCTGTGGAAGCCCCTAGAATTAGGGCTTGGTGATTTTCCATAATCGGCAAAAGTAGCTCTTGCTGGGCTTTGTTTAGCCTATGGACTTCATCGATAAAAATAAGAGGTTTTTGCAGAGTGTTTTGGTGTTGCTTTAGGACATTGCGTAAATCCTCGCTTTTGAAGCTCGTGGCATTGAGGCTATAAAAGGGATAGCCAAGCTCGCCTGCAATGAGAATTGCTGCAGTCGTCTTGCCACTTCCGGGTGGTCCAAAAAAGAAGCTATGGGGAATTGCACCGCTTTTTAGTAGCTGCATAAAGGGGGCATTTTCACCAAAAATATGCTTTTGTCCGAAGAATTGTTGAAAATTTTTAGGTCTTTTATTGTATGCTAAGTCTTTCATTTATTTTCTTTAAAGGTTTGATGATGGCAAAATTTGCGCCCATTATTTTAGCATTATTTGCGGCTTTTATGGTTTTGTTTATGATGTATGGCGTGGGGAATCCAATTTTTTGATTTTTTGCTTTCTTCCTCTTGATTTAGGGTGGCTCTCATTATTTATAATTCCACCTTTAAATTTTGATTCTTATGCCAGTCTCTATTTGGGAGATTTGTGGCTTTTGTAAGTCTTGCATAAGAGTAAGAATTAAGGCTTAGAAATGGTGGCTTCTCAAGGCTTTTGTGTTGCCATTATGTTCTTAACATAATGCAAAAAACATAATGGCACAAAACTGCAATAAATGAGAAAAGAAGAGAGGCATAATCCATATGAATTTATCAAATGCCATGGCTAAAAATCTCAAACCTAGCTTTAGCGTTGAATTTGCCTCTGCTGAAGCTAGGCAGATGGTGATTGGCGAGTTTTAGTGATCCTCATGGCAGGAATTTATCGCCTCTGGCTGTAACTCTGGGGGTAAAAGTATTGATACAGGGCTTATCCAAGAAATTTTTGAGATTACCAAAGGGTTTGTTTTTTTGTTGGTGTGGGTTTTATTTTTTGTGATTTTATTGGCATGTTCTGTGTGTTTAGCTAACAAGCCATTCTTTATTAAAGAAAATTTGATATTTTAGCAAATAAAGCAATGGGTAATAATGCAAAAACAGCGAGGATTCTCAAGTAACTTATAGTGCGTGTTAAGGATTTTGCTTTTGTTAAATGAGGAACATATTTTTGCAGATTGACAAACGCATTTTACACAAAGGGTGAAAGAGGCGCTTGCGAATTTACAAAATGCAGGGGGGCATTTAGAATCTTAATATGCAAAACCATCGCTTACACCAAGTAAGTATCGCAGAAGCAAATCTGAAAAACGCCCAAACTGAAATAAAGGGTAACAACATTGCTTAAAACAGGGCATTAAGCAAGTTGGAATATGATTTTGCTAGGGCATAATTTTTGAGCTTACAGACAAATGCAACAAAGTCCTCCTAGAGCTAGCTCCAATTAACTTTAGGTAATTCCCTCATCAAAACTCCTATAAATGGGTAGCTTAGTGAAGTAGGCAGTAAGAATTGGGCGGTTTGTCTTGCAGGAGAGTGTGCTAGGCTAATCGTGTCACAAACACATTAATGGCTAGTGAGTTTAGTCCTGCTTAAGAGGGGTTGTGTGCGGGAATGAGGGGGTTGTGATTGATATGCAGTGATTTTTAGGGGATTGCAGGGGGATTCTGGGTGGGTTAAATGGCTTTAGGATAGGCTTGGAGTTGTGATTTGTAGGGTTTAAGGTGAAAAGCTAGAATCATACAAGCCTTTAAGGTTTTTGTTGGTGGCAATTTTGTGGGAAAGATTGAGTGGTGTGATTGCAAGGATATTTTCAAGTTCTAAGCTTGGGGTGGATTCTAGCTTTCTTAGGAGGATAGAATTACGAGTGTGCTTTTGGGTGAGTTTAAAGGGCTTAAATCCAGCCAAAAAAGCACTATAAAGCATAGCAGAATTTTGGCTATAAGTCGTCACAAGACAATCTTTTTGGGTCAGCAAAAAGAGGGTTTTAAAATATTCATAAGTCCATAAAAGTGGATTTTTATTGGGGCTAAAGGCGTCTTGAAAGACAATATCAAAGGGCGATTCTTGCTGGGCTTTAAAATCTGCTAAAATCTCTCTTGCATTGCCTAAGTGTAAAAAAACTTCCACATTTTTATCTTTATAAAAGTGGTTTTTGATGAGGGGAGTGAAGATTTCTTGGTTTAGCTCTCTAGGATAGTTGAAGTTTTTAAGAGATTCTAAAAGGCTAGAATCCATTTCAGGAGAGTGAATCTCTAAAGCACCAATGCCATAGATTTTGGCGTATTTTATTGCACAAAGTGTGTTGTAGCCAAGCCCAAAGCAAATATCAAGGATTCTTAGTTTTGGTTTATTTTTAAAGTATGCAAAACTTGGGAAAATATGCTTGTGTAAAGTCTCTTGCAAAGCCCCATCGGTTGTAGAATGGTAGTGTTCTTGGAAAGTTTGGTTAAAAAGCGTGAAACTTTTGTCACTGGTTTGGATACTCATTTTTACAAAGCTTTAGTATAAATTAACACAGAATTTTATACAATTTTGCTAATTTTTTGCAAACTTGGCAAAATTTAAGGATTGTGAAGTGGGATTTGTAGATTTTTTTAAGACTTTCAAAAAAGAAAATCAAGAGCGGGCAACTCCTAATGAAGCTCCAAGCCATTGGGTCAAATGCCCTAGTTGCAATGCGCTGATGTATTATAAAGAAGTGATTGCACAATACCACACTTGCCCTAAGTGTAACTTCCATATGCGGATTGATTTGCAAGATAGAATCGCTTTAATGTGTGATGAGGGGAGTTTTATAGAATGCGATAAAGAGTTAGCCCCCACAGATCCTTTGGATTTCGTCGATAAAAAAAGCTACAAAAAGCGGGTGGAGGAGTATGAAAAAAAATGTGGTCGTCCAAGCTCGATTGTCAGTGGTGAGTGCACAATCAATGGTATAGCAGCCCAGCTTGTGTTGTTTGACTTTAGCTTTATGGGCGGGTCTTTAGCTTCTGTGGAGGGCGAGAAGATTGTCAGGGCGATAAATCGCTGTGTCGAGAAAAAACAAGGACTAATCATCGTTAGTGCTAGTGGTGGGGCAAGAATGCAAGAATCCACTTATTCGCTTATGCAAATGGCAAAAACTTCAGCGGCTTTGAATGTTTTGAGTGAAGCAAGATTGCCTTTTATTTCGATTCTAACCGACCCCACAATGGGTGGCGTTAGTGCCTCTTTTGCATTTTTGGGAGATTTGATTATGGCAGAACCTGGAGCGATGATTGGATTTGCAGGGGCGAGGGTGATTAAGCAGACAATCGGAGAAGACTTGCCACAAGGATTCCAAACGGCTGAGTTTTTGCTAGAGCATGGGTTTATTGATATGATTGTCCAAAGGAAAGAGATGAAAGAGACCATTGCGCAAGCTTTGGAATATTTTAAGATAAATGATTAAAATTGTTGTTTATTATATCGCTAAAAGCAAGGATTTGAGTGATAGTTTGTGTGAGGAGTTTGTCGCTTTAAGTGCGGGTTTTGGGGTGAAAATGGAGTTTGTGAATTTGTTTTCAAAAGTCATTAAAGAGGGGCAAAAGCAGGATGCTAAAGAAGCGCAGAAATCCTACACTAAAGAATTTTTGAGAGTTTTTAAGCCTCAAGCCTATAAAATTGCCCTTTCACCTAATGGGAAAAGCGTTGATTCTGCAGAATTTGGGAAGAAACTTGAGGGCAAGAGTGAAGTGGCGTTTTTCATCGGTGGGGCTTATGGGCTAGAGGAAGCGTTTTTGCAACAATGCCAGAGTGTGCTTTCGCTCTCACATTTGACTTTTAGCCATAAGGTTGCAAAGGTTGTTTTAAGTGAGCAGATTTATCGTGCGTTTTGCTTGATAAATAATCACCCATATCATAAATAAACCAAAACGATTCGGAGGATTTTGAGTGCAAAGAGTGGAGTTAGAGGCTTTCAAAAGAGTGCTAGAGGAGAAAAAAAGGGCGATTTTGGATAATAATTTTGACCATCAAAAAAGTATGGAGAATCTGCGTGGAGCGTCTTTGGACGAAGCAGATGAGGCGGCGATGAGTATGAAAAATACTCTAGATGGTTTGATTTTTGAGCGGCATAATGAGGAGTTAGAATACATAGAAAAGGCATTGGAGAAAATTGAAGAGGGTATGTATGGAATTTGTGAAATGTGCGATGAGCCAATTAGCATTCCAAGGCTAAAGGCAAAGCCGCATGCAAGGTATTGTATCGTGTGTCGCGAAATTGTCGAAAAAGATTTAAAGGGTAGAAAATGAAATTCAAATATTATATTGGGGCTTTATTTGTTTTTATTGTGTTGCTTGGGTTGTATGTTTATACGCTAAGTGGGGAGAACTATACTTATCAAATTCCATTTAGCATTCAGACTATCACGCTGCCTGTGGCAGTTTGGATGATTATTCCTGTGATAGTGTTTTTTTTGGTGGTGGTGTTTTTGGAGGTTGGCGGTGCGTATCGAATGTGGCAGAAAAGGACAAAGTATAAAAATGACTATAAGATTCTGCTAACACAAATTGAAAATCAGTTACTAAGCAAAGAGGTGCCTTTTAAGCAGCCTACGATGAATCGTTACAAAAAACTTGCAATTTTGCTAGGTAATCTGACTTTTGATGTCAAAGAAGGTGCGCCGATGAAAAGTGGGGAGGCGAGGCTTGATGAGATTATTGAAGCTTTAGGGGATTTAAAGAGGGGCGAATATGTGAATCTTAAGAAGTTTGCACCCGGCGAGAAATGTCCTTTTTTAAAACAAAATATTTTAAATAAGATTCGCAGTGATGAAAAATTTGCTACAGAGATTTTGAAAAAATCAAACTATGGTGAGGAGCTTAAGCAAGAAGCTTTCAAGAAGCTTTTAGAAACATGCGAGATTAAGGATATTAGTCGGTTTGTGGGCGAAGTGAAGTTTAACAAAGACTTGGCAAATGCCATGCTTGGAATGTGCTATGCACAAAAGATAAATTTTAGCGATGAGGAAGTTGCTAAACTCTGCACAGAAGTGGGGTATTCTAAAGAGGATTATTTGTGTTTGGCGCAAAAAATGAAAGAATGCTATGAGCCTACTAGGTGGGTAGGGTTATTTGAGTTTTTAACTAACAAAGATGAAAATGCGGAGTTGGCTTATTTTTATGTTTTGTTGGAGCTTGAAATGGTTGATGAGGCAAAAGAGCGACTAAATTCACACCCACAAAATGAGCTTTTGAAGATTCGTGCGTATTTGGATTTGAAAAATTTAGGGAAAAAATACCCATTGGAGCTTTTTTTGCTTGATAAATAGAAGGCTTTTGGGGTAATTTTGAGTGGTACGCCCAGAGGGAGTCGAACCCCCAACCCTCAGATCCGAAGTCTGATGCTCTATCCAATTGAGCTATGGACGCACAAAGAATAAGGGAAGATGGAATCTTACCCCATTTACTTTTAATAAAAACTAAAAGGATTGAAAATGAGAAAAATTTTATTGTTTTTGTGCTTTATGGTTGGAAGTTTAGCAGCAAAGCCTATCATTGCCGTGAGTATTCCCATGCAAGCGGAGTTTGTGGAGAAAATCGCAGGTGAGGATTATGACATTACAACACTTGTAGAAAAAGGCACAAATCCGCATGATTTTGAGCCGAAATTTTCTAGTATCAAAGAAGTCAATGAAGCAGTGGCGTATTTTGCGATTGGTGTGGAGTTTGAAGATTCTTGGCTTAAGCGATTTCAAAGTCAAAATCCTAAGATGAAAATTTTTGCAAACAATGCTGGAATCAAAATGATTAATTTTGCTCACGACCACCATGACCACCATGACCACCATGATAGTCATGGCGATAGACATATTTGGCTCTCTATCTCTAATGCTAAAGAGATTGCTACTCATATCTACCACGCTCTAAGTGAGCTAAATCCTCAAAAAAACTATTCCAAAGCCTATGAGGCATTACTCGCACAAATCCAGCAAACTGATGTGCAATTAAAAGAAATCTTAAAAACGGTTCCAAAGCACCAAAAATTCGTGGTTTTTCACCCTATGCTTGGTTATTTTGCAAAGGAATATGACTTGGAAGAGATTTCTATTGAAGTGGAGGGTAAAAGCCCCAAGGCAAAAGAAATGATGCAAGTAATTGACACGATTAAACGTGAGAATCTTAAAATCATTTTCGCACAACCCGAGTTTTCTACCAAAGCTGCGGAATTTATCGCTCAAGAATCAGGAGCGAAGCTAGGCTATTTCTCTCCACTAGAAACCCCTTGGGCAGAGAATTTGATTAAATTTGCAGAAACCTTAAGAGAGGTTACTCAATAATTGGCTTCTTTGAATAGCTTGGTTTAGTTAGAATTACCCGCTTTTTTAAGCGGGAGTGATTTATTGTCGGCGTCCAAAGGTGATTCCATAGACTGCATTTCTAGTTTCAAAAAGAGGGTCTTTTGGCCATCCTACCCCTTGGGGCAATACAAATGGCATAAATACGTCTCCATTGCAA
Organism: uncultured Helicobacter sp.; assembly: GCA_944325475.1. Classification (GTDB taxonomy): domain Bacteria; phylum Campylobacterota; class Campylobacteria; order Campylobacterales; family Helicobacteraceae; genus Helicobacter_D. The sequence continues at coordinate 9,705 of CALVAF010000183.1, read as the reverse complement.
TCTCTACCCGCATATTCTTTTACTCTTAGAGTTGCAATTTCAACTTCTTTGTGTTTGCCGCTCCATAAGGCTGTGGTGTCATCTATCACATCTTCAGGGTTAGCAAGGATAAGGAACATTTTGTATTCCACTGGTTTTTTTGCGACTTTATTTTGGAAATCTGATTCTAAAAAGTTATCCCCCATGGCTTTAGCCTCTTCTTTAGTCAATCCTTTTTCTCCAGCAACTGGGACAAATTTATAGCGAGCTGGAATCATCTTTTTGGTTTTAGAATCTTCAAAGAAAAAAGTATGCACACTATAATAAGCTGTATTAGCAACGCTTGGAGTGATGGCGATGGTTTCTAAATATTTTTCATAATTAGAAAATGACGGAGTTTCTTTGGTAACTTTGGCTAAATTTTCGGTATCTACTTTGCCATTTTTTGGGACTCTTATCTCAAAAAATTTCGAAAATTCTTCTAGGTTTTTTGCAAAATTAATTTGGGTATTGATTGCTACAATCTCCCAGCTATCTTCTTGACCATTGATTTTTAAAGCCAAACCTCGTGTTTTTGAAGCATCGCTTGCATTAGGATTTCCCCCTCCAAGAGAAAAACGCACTTGAGTGGGAATATTTGTCTCTTTTAAAAGTGGAATATTGTAGGCTTTAGAAATATTTGAAAGAGGTTTAAACTCTCCTATGGCACAAAATCCCTTTGCGTGGTTAATTTTTTTATGTGGGTCATTTGAATCACCATTTAACTCATAAAATAAATCGGCAATCGATTCTGCAGTAGGTTGTTTTTCTTGTGCGTATGCTAGGCAGGAAGCAACCATGGTAGTCAAACAAAGTTTTGATAGTTTTGAGATAAACTTACTCATAAAAATCCTTTTGATAAAAAAATGTTTATAATTATAAAGCATTAAAAATAAATCAATGGATAATGTAAGCCCACAAAAAGGCTGTGGGGCTAAAATGAGCAGATTAAAGGTCTAAAATTGTGTGGATTGGGAAGAGTTTTTCGATTTCTTTGCAACCACCAAGATTTTTTAAATTAATAATAAAACATGATTCTACACAAACCGCACCAGCCTTTTGGATAAGATTTGCTGCGGCATAGGCAGTCCCGCCTGTGGCGATGAGATCATCGATAAGTAGTGTCTTTGGTGTGTGTCCTAAATCTTGATTTTTAAAAGCATCGATATGAATCTCAATTTCGCTAAAGCCGTATTCTAGCGAATATTTTTCAGAAATAGTGGTGTAGGGGAGTTTGCCTTTTTTGCGGATAGGGATAAACCCAATGCCTAGAGAATGCGCAAGTGCTGCCCCAAAGATAAATCCGCGACTTTCGATTCCAGCGATATAATCTAGTTCATAGTTTGCATAACGTTTGGTTAAAAAGTCCATTAAAAGCTTGAAGGCTTTTTTGTTGTTTAGTAAAGTGGTGATGTCGCGGAAGATGATTCCGGGCTGTGGGAAGTCCTTTATTTCACGGATAGAATCCAAAAGTATATTTTTTTCTTGTTGTGTTAGTTCCATAATTTTCCTTTTTGTGAGATTAAGGTTTAGAGTAAAGCCTCGATTTTTTGCTCTAGGTCTTTGATTTTACTTTTGTATTTTTCTGTCTCTACGCGGTATTGAGAATTGCGTTGCTTGAGGGTTTTGACTTCATTTCTTAGAGAGGTGATTTCATCGGTTAAAATATCAATATTTCCTAGCGCCCTTTGGAGTTGGAGTTGGTGTTTGCGTATGAGAATTTCTGCTTCTTGCAATGTTAGTTTCATCACCGCACTATTTTTTTCTTCTTTTTGTGCGACACTTTTATAAAAAAAAGTCTTGACAATCATAAACAAAACAAAAAGGATAAAAGCCGTTAAAAACAGCCATTGTGCGAATTGTAATTGTGCCATTTTTTTCCTTAGTGTAATTTTTCTACTCTTTGAGTGTGCCTTCCGCCTTCAAACTCACCTTTGATGAAGCTTTGTAAAATACACTCTGCCATACCTAGCCCAATTACTCTAGCCCCCAAGCAAAGCACATTAGCATCATTATGTGCCCTAGCCATCATTGCACCATAAGGCTCATTGCAAAGTGCGGCACGAATCCCTTTGTGCCGATTAGCAGCAATACTCATTCCAATTCCGCTACCACATACTAAGATTCCAAAGCTTTTTGGGTTGGCTAAAACCTTACCACAAAGCAGATTGGCAAAATCTGGATAATCCACGCGACTATCATCGTTGGGTCCTAAGTTTGCCACTTCATGCTCCATTTCTTCTAAGAATCTAACAAGCGATTCTTTGAGTTCAAATCCGGCATGGTCACTTGCGATAAAAAATTTCATTTTCCCTCCTTATAATAGCCACTGCAAGATCCAATTAGTAGGTATTAAGAATATCGCAGAAAGCGGTGTGCTTAGAATGATGATTAAAATTATCATGCCAACTATAGGGTGAATTTTGTTAAAAAGTATAGCAAAAAAATTGCTTTTAAACATAAGCCCAAGATAGGCTAGGGCGTTAGAGCCATCTAGAGGTGGGATAGGTAGGAGGTTAAAAAAGGCTAGAATCACATTATAAATAATAAGCTGCAAGAAGAAAAAAACGATGAGGACAAGAGGGAATTGTGGGTTTGTAAAGTAATCTAAAAAACCACTGAAGATTCCGCCATTAAAGGCATAAAGGCAGAAGGTGGCAAGTAGAGCAAGGGCAAGATTGTATAAGATTCCAGCTAAAGAGACTAAAAGCGCAGCAAAATATCCTCCCCCATAAATCACTCTATCCATTCGCACCGGTACTGGTTTTGCCCAGCCAAACAAAAAGGGTGCATTGACTAAAAACAGCAAGGCAGGAATCAAAATCGAGCCTACCAAATCAATATGGACGATAGGGTTTAAACTAAGTCTTCCAGCTGCCTTTGCTGTATCATCACCATATTTATAAGCCACATATCCATGCATAATCTCATGTCCGATAATGGCAATGAGAAGGGCGATAATCATCGGTGGAATTTTGTAGATGGAGGGCAAATCAAACATTTAAGGATTTTCTCGCATTTTAGCTTCAAGTGATTGGATACTTTTGCCAATTCTATCCCAGCGGATATTGAAATCATTGTCCCAGCTAAAGTAAATAAACCAAGGGCTGCCAATCACATAGCGATACGCTACACTTCCCCAAAATCTAGAATCGCTCGAGTTATTGCGGTTGTCACCCATCATAAAAAACTCATCTTCAGCAATTTTGCTATAAAAAGCTAATTCGCCATTATCCAAGTATGTTGGCTCCATAGCGATTTCTTGTGCATTTTGTAAAAGCACAAAAGAATCCACCCCACCACTTTCATAATGCACACCCGGGTGCTTTGGTAAATAAGGGTCATAGATGAAGGTTTTGCCTTGGTATTGTAGTGTTTTGCTTGGGTTTTGGCTATAAGGATTTTCTTCTTTGAAATGCACCCACAAGCCCTCTTTGGTATAAAGCACCTCATCACCACCCACAGCAACATTGCGTTTGACAAAGTGAATTTTAGAATCTAGCGGATAGCGAAACACGACAATATCGCCTCTTTTAGGGCGCTCTCCTTCAAACAAATGCCCATTGTCATTAAAATCAGGTAGGATCTTGACTTCAATCCATGGAATTGTAGGCGTTGGGATACCATAGGCGTATTTTTTCACAAACAAATTATCCCCAATTAACATTGTATTTAGCATACTTCCGCTTGGAATCACAAAGGCTTGCGCGACAAAAAAAATAACGGTTAAGACAATAATAATCGTCCCCGTCCAACTATTAATAAAGTGACCAATTTTATTTAGAAGTTTCATTTTTCCCTTTCTTTTTGCGCTCTTATTTTGGCGGCTTTAATGGTGTTTTGCAGGAGTGAAGCAATCGTCATAGGTCCCACTCCGCCGGGTACAGGAGTGATATAGCTACATTTTGGGGCGACATTTTCAAAATCCACATCGCCCACGATTTTACCATTTTCTAGCTTGGTAATCCCAATATCTATGACAATTGCATTTTCTTTTACCATGTCTTTTGTGATGAGGTTTGGCTTACCCACTGCCACGCATAAAATGTCGGCTTTTTTAGTGTGTTCTGCGAGGTTTTGTGTGTGGATATGGCAGAGGGTAATCGTGGCATTTTTGTTTAAAAACAGTGCACCAAGAGGCTTACCAACGATATTGCTAACCCCCACAATCACGACATTTTTGCCCTTTAGTGGAATCTGATAATGCTCTAGCAGTGTAATTACTCCCATAGGTGTTGCAGGGATAAATCCATGAAGATTGCAAAGAATGCGTCCCATATTAAAAGGATGGAATCCATCAACATCTTTTTTGGGGGAAATCGCTTCTAAAATTGCAGTGGTGTTAATGTGTTTTGGTGTTGGAAGCTGGACTAGGATTCCATCAATATTTGGGTTTTCATTTAACATAGAAATGGTTTGCAGTAATGCCTCTTGTGTGATGCTCTCTGGCATTTTATGCGTGGTGGAGTAGATTCCTGTTTGACTACAGGCTTTGGCTTTCATATTGACATAGCTTTGTGAGGCGGGGTCATCGCCGACTAGAATCACGGCTAATCCCGGCGTGATTTGCTGTTTGCTAAGTGTTTCTACTTCTTGCTTTATTGTTTGCTGAATTTCTAAGGCAAGTGCCTTCCCATCTAAAATCTGCATTAAAGCCCTTTAAAAAGTTATTTTGATATTATAGCAAAAAAGTTTTGAGACTTAAATTTTAGTGCTTTTATGAGGTTTGAGGTTTATTGGATTTGAAAAAAGTTGCGTTAGGATTGGCATTTTGGATTGGGTTTGGTGGAGCTTGTGTGGCAGAAGAGAGTTTTATTACGCAAATTGAATATGGCAAAATGCTGTATGAAAACCCTCGTGGAGTTGGTTGTGTGAATTGTCATGGGGAAGGTGGCGAGGGGAGGCTGATTGCGGGCTATTCTCATAAGAAAAAGGATAAAGAGTTAAAGGGTGCTAGAATCAATCATCTAGGATTCCAAGAGTTTTTGCAAGGTTTGCAAGAATCCAAAAAAGTAATGCCTAAATATTATCTAACAAAAAGTGAGATTCAGGCGATTTTCCAGTATCTGCAGTCTAAAAAGGATAAAAAATAATTTTACAATTAAAATTTTTTAAAATTTGCAGAATCTCTGTGCATTAGCATTTAGCTTTAAGTTTGCTTATGATAAAATAACACTTTTTTATACTTAATTATTTATAAGTTTTTAAATTTATGGGTGTTTGTATGCTATCATGGAATTTAAAAGCAGTTATTAATAAACAGGGTTATTGGTGAGAAAATTTTTTATTTTATCTTTGGTTTGTAGCTCGGCATTGGCAGTAAATGATGGGGATACTTGGGCAGGAAGTTTTAGCGAAAATAAAATCGATTTAAATGATGGTGAAAATTTGGAAGTGATTTTGCAAAGAGACCCAAGTTTTCAAGACAATAGGGGGAATAACTTTGGCTATTTAGGTGGGACAAATCTTGAGTATTCCACAAATTTAGGTAATTCCACTTTAATACTAACAAAAGACCCAAATACCAATACAGCTTCAGGCAAAGATATGTCCTACTACCATAATGCAGGGCAGAAAATAATAGTCAATGAGAGAAGCCATTTGATAATGAATTTAAATAGTCAAGGAAGTAGTGGTGGTTTTATAGTTAATGGCAGTATTGTGGCTAATGGTGGGGTAATTGATATAAAAAATATAACGGCTTTGGATATGCAGAAAAATGCAAGTGTTGTGGTGCAAAATGGCGGAACTTTGAATATTAGCAATGTAAGCCGTTTGATTATGACTTCTACAAATAACTCTCCAACTTTAAAAAATGACGGAGGCATTATTAATATAATGTCGGATTTATATAATTATAATAAACAAGCTAGTGTCTATACTAGACCTGTAAATGGTGGATATTTCTTGCAAAATAGTGGAATAACTACAATAACAGGCTCTTTTTATAGTGCTGGATTTTATAATGCAGTTAAAGATGGCTCAAGAGAAGATGCCCTTGTTGAAATAAAAGGAGGAATTTTTGAAGTTAATGGTAGTTTTGAAAATGGGAAAAATGATACGAGTGCTTATTTAGATTATTATGGTATAGGAAAGTTAGTCGCCACAGGAAATAGTGAAATCAAGGTGGGTGGGGATTTTATTAGTGATGCACAAGGAAGTGCTTTAAGCGGAGGTGCAAGTATTTATCGTTCAATGGTGGATTTGCAAGATGCAACTTTAAGGGTTGGAAACTCTTTTAAAGCCTATCGAAGTGATATTTCACTTACAGGATTATCAAGTATTTATGCAAAAGATTTTTTGCTAGATAGTAGTGCAACGATAAATTTTATCGGAAGTGGCAATGGATTTGGGCTTATTAATGCTTCTAATTCCGCAACCTTTGATGGTGCTGTTAATTTTATATTAGATGGCTCTTTGGTGCAAAATAGTGATAAAGTTTATGTTGTCTTAGAAACTCCAAATTTAAATGGAAATGGTTTGAAGGAAGGCATACTTGATGTGTATGGTTCCAGTGGAGGGCTAATTGGTAATACAGAAATTGTTAAAGTGGATAATAAGTATTATTTAACCTTTGATGGTGCTAAACCGCCTTCAGATTCCCAAACAAGTGGTAGCTCTGGTGTGGATGGTAATGAGGGTGAGAATCAGAATGGTGGGAGTGCAGGAGATGATGAAGGTAGTGAGGATGAAGGCAGTAGCGGTATTGGGGATTCTGCAAATGTAGGGGGGGAGGAGGATTCTGATTTGGGGAATGAAGGAAGTGATAATTTAGAGGGAAATGGAGATTCTAGTAGTGGGAATATCGGAAATGATAATCAAGAAAATGATTTTGATAGTGGAAGTGAAGAATCTGAAGACCTAGATCAAAAAGTTGATAGCCAACCTTCTGATAATTCCATTTATAATGCTATTTATGGGGCTTTGGTAGGAGAGGGTGGAATCATTGATGATGAGGTAACTTTGCATAGGGTAACACAAACCATACAAAAGCAACTTGACCACATTAAAGAAGGGCCAAAGACCCATCAAGGCTCTATAATGCATCATAATATGCTAGGGCGAATTGCACAGACGACAAGGACACAATACGCATTCCATTCGCAACAAAAGTATGCAGCTATTGCTGGGGATTATATCAGAATACCTTATTTTGAAAAAGAAGAAACCAAAAACAATGTGTATGCCAATGTGCTTGCTGGATATTCTCATTATAAAGATAGCAATACGCTAGATTATGGAATTAATTTTGGCTATGATAAAATGATGCGAGAAGACTTTTTTGGCGGAATCTATGGTTCGGTAAGCAAACGCAATATGAAAGCGGATAATATGGATCTTAGTGGATATAGCTATAATGTTGGTTTGTATGGAAGAAGTCATTTAACTGAAGCAGTAGAGCTTGATATGCTTGGGTATTACACTAATTCACAAAGTAAATACACAAGGACTTTTGCAGGTGTTGGTAATAATAAAGCTTCTTATGATGTGCATAATATCGGTCTTCAAGCAAGGTTTGGGTATCGAGTGAAGTTTGATGGCGGACATAGTCTAAAGCCTTATATTGGGCTTTTTGGAAGTTATTATCACATGCCATTATACAAAGAGAATGGGAATGTTTTACCAATTACAAGAAGAGCAAATAATTTTACAAACCTATATGGAGCTTTGGGGGTAGAATATCGCAAGGTCAATGAAAATGGAGGTTCTTTTTTTATCGCATTAGAGGGGGCAAAAGGAAAACCGATTTTTGGAAATAAGGATTATGAAGTGAAAATGGGAGTTTCTACAATCCGATATCAAAATAAAGAGGAGTTTTTGGTTCTATTTTTGTTGGAGCTAATTTGCCTATTAATCAAAGCTGGGATTTGAGCGCAACTATCATGTCTCAAGCTTATGATGATGGACTTACTTCTGTGAGTGGGAGTGTTGGGCTTAGATATGCTTTTTAGATGGAGTGAATTTTGATGGGTAATCCTCTAGTTTTTGTGTTGAGTCTTTTATAATTTGTTATAATTTTCCTCCTTGCTTTATGAATTTGATTAAAAGAAGTTTTAAATAATAGCAATAAAATGCAATAAGGAATGTGTATGGATAAGGTTTTGGAGGGTTATCAAGAAATTTCAAGAAGTTTTGAAGTTTTAAAGCAGTATTGCAATGTGGTGACGATTTTTGGAGGTGCTAGAGTTAGCCCAGCGCATAAGGATTATAAAAAGATTCAAAAGCTTGCTTGTAAGCTTGGAGAGTGTGGATATTCTGTTATGACTGGGGGCGGTCCGGGCATAATGGAAGCGGCAAATCGTGGGCTATTACAAGCAAAAAAAAAGAATCCACAAGTCGTGTCAATTGGGCTAAATATCCAGCTGCCTCACGAACAGGCAATGAATCCGTATGTGGAGATACCTTTGAGTTTTCAAAATTTCTTTAGCCGCAATTCTACGGCATTTATCGTTGCTATGGGTGGATTTGGGACATTAGATGAGCTAAGTGAAGTTTTGGTGCAGGTTGCCACAGGCAAACATAAAAAGATTCCGATTATTTTGTATGGTAGGGATTATTGGAAGGGGTTGATGAAATGGCTGAAAAATTCTGTCTTAAAGGAGGGGCTGATTGCTAAGGAGGAGTTGGTGCTTTTGAGCTTTGCGGATTCTTCTAGGGAGGTTTTAGGGATTTTAAAAAAGGCAAAAGAAAAGGAAGTTAAGGCGTTTTAGGGTGGGATATTGCAATGCAAATGATACTTTCACTAAAACGCAGTAAGGCTTATGGTAAATTTAGATAAGCCAAACACCACCCTAGTTGTAGAAGAAATCCTAGAATCTCTAGGGCGCAAGATGTTTAAAACACAGATAGATAAAGGCTATGATAGAGAGATAGAGTTGCAAAAACTACTAGATTTTGATATATGGAATACCAGTTTGTTGGTTGGTGGATGGGTTGAGCCTTGGATAGTGAAAAAGTATTAGATGAAGTAATGCACTTAAAAAAAGGATATATTATGTTTTTTGCAAGTGATGGCAGAAGAAGTGATTTTAGCAAAATATGGCAGTGGTGGATTAGCGCAAGGCAAAACATATCTTTTTGGCACGATTTGGAATGCCCCGCTAGAGGCTTTTATAGAATCTGGCGGTTTTTTGAAGGCAAGGGCATAGGCAGGCTTTATGGCATATACAAAACATGAGTTTGTAACCTTAAAAGCTTTACCTAAACTTCTATGTAACGATGTGGTGAAAAATCCACAGGCAGAAAAATACAAGGTGGATTATGGTGGATTAAGGTGCATTTGTAAAAGGCAATGGGGTAAGAGTCAAATATTTTAGGTTATAATGCGATTAGTAAAAGGAAAGTGAGCCATGGCAAAAACGCAATTTAAAAAAGAAGAAATTAAGGTTTTGGGTTTAAGTTCGCTTGGAGGTATGCTAGAATTTTATGATTTTATTATTTTTGTGTTTTTTACTCATGTGATTTCTACCCTCTTTTTTCCAAGCGCCCTTAGCCCTTTTTGGGCAGCAATGAATACCTATGGGGCATTTGCAGCGGGGTATTTTGCAAGACCTCTGGGCGGGATTATCATGGCGCATTTTGGAGACAAAAGCGGACGTAAAAAAATGTTTATGCTTTCTATTTTGCTTATGGTAATTCCTACTTTTGTGCTTGGGATTATGCCGACTTTTGAGAGTATTGGTTATG
>CALVAF010000182.1 GCA_944325475.1 uncultured Helicobacter sp. | reverse complement strand
GTTTTAGCTCTTTTTGATAATGGAGATGTGAAGCTTGGAAACCCTTATGTAAGCGGTGCTAAAGTGGAGCTAGAAGTTATCAATGAAGGAAGAGGTAAGAAGGTCATTACTTTTAAAAAGCGTAGGAGAAAAGATAGTAAAACCAAGCGAGGTTTTAGAAGAGATTTCACGCGTGTTCGTGTGATTAAAATCGCAGCATAGATTGCTACATAAGGAGTAAAAATGGCACATAAGAAAGGTCAAGGGAGTACCCAAAACAACCGAGATTCAGCGGGACGCCGCTTAGGTGTGAAAAAATTTGGTGGGCAGTTTGTCCGTGCAGGAAATATCATTATCCGCCAAAGAGGCACAAAGGTTCATCCCGGGAATAATGTAGGAATGGGTAAAGACCACACGATTTTTGCATTAATTGATGGGATTGTTTCTTTTGAAAGAAAAGATAGGAATCGCAAAAAAGTTTCTATTTATCCTGCTTCTTAAAAATACTTCATTAAATCCCCTTTAGGGGGATTAAACTTTCAAATTAAGGCTTCTTTTATGTTTGTGGATAGGGTTGAAATCTTTGTATCCTCTGGCAAAGGCGGAGAAGGTGCGGTTTCTTTTCATCGAGAGAAATTTGTCATTAATGGAGGTCCTGATGGCGGCGATGGTGGCAAAGGTGGGAATGTCTATTTCGTGGTGGATAGAAATACTGATACACTTTCGCATTTTCGAGGACACAAACATTTTAAAGCACAAAATGGAAAACCCGGGCTTGGAAGAAACAAGCATGGCAAAAAAGGGGAGGATTTAATCATTAGTGTACCACCGGGGACACAAGTCTTTGATTCTGAAAGTGGGGAGCTGCTACTAGATTTGCTCGAAGATTCTAAAAAAGTTTTATTTTTAGAAGGCGGCAAGGGTGGGCTGGGTAATGCGCATTTTAAAAGTGCGACAAATCAACGCCCAACTTACGCACAAAAAGGTCTTTTGGGGATTGAAAAAAAGGTGCGTTTGGAGTTAAAATTGATTGCTGATGTGGGCTTGGTTGGATTCCCAAATGTTGGCAAATCTACGCTTGTTTCGGTGCTGTCTAATGCCAAGCCAGAAATTGCCAATTATGAATTTACGACCTTGATTCCATCTTTGGGGATTGTGAATTTAGGGGATTACCATTCTTTTGTAGTAGCCGACATTCCCGGAATCATCGATGGGGCAAGCCAAGGGAAAGGCTTGGGTTTAGAGTTTTTGCGGCACATTGAGAGGACACGATTCTTGCTTTTTGTGCTGGATATTGCAAACTATCATTCCATAGAGGAGCAGTTTGGGGTTTTGAGGCAGGAGTTAGAGAAGTTTAGTGCAGAGCTCTCTCAGCGTTATTTTGGAATCATGCTTTCAAAAAGTGACACGCAAGAGCAAAAACAAAAGATTTTGCAACAATTTTTGGAATCTTTAGGCATGACGCTTAAGCCACACAAGGAAATTCCTTATTGCCATGTGCAGAAAAACAAAGAAATTTTTGAAGCTTATGATGCCACGAAGCCTCTATTTGTAGTGCTTGTCTCTAGCGTCAAAGGAGAGAATGTTGAGCCACTAAAAAATCTACTTTATGAATTGCTAAAGGAAGTAAAAAAGGAAAGTGGTGATGCAAAAGCATAGGGTTGTTATCAAAGTTGGCAGTGCGATTTTGGTTAAAAATCAGCTCATTGATAGGGGTAGAATTGAGGCTTTAGCACATTTGATTGCAAAATTAAATTCAAAGTATGAAGTGATTTTAGTTAGCTCTGGTGCGGTTGCAGCGGGCTTTACAAGAGCAAAATTGAATAAAATTCATTTAGCCAATAAACAAGCCCTAGCTGCCATAGGACAGCCTTTGCTTATGCAGACTTATGCAGAGATTTTTGCCTCTTTTGGAATCACGACTGCACAGGTTTTGCTCTCAGCTTATGATTTTGATTCACGCAAAAGTACGCAAAATGCACGAAATGCAATGGAAGTTTTGCTACAAAATGGGATTTTGCCTATTATCAATGAAAACGATGTGACCGCTACGGGTGAGTTGTCTTTGCTTATGGAATTTGGGGATAATGACCAGCTTTCTGCTCATGTCACACATTTTTTTAATGCCGAGATTCTAGCAATCTTGAGCGATATTGAGGGGTATTATGAGGAAAATCCAAGCGTAAATCCTGTGGCAAAAATTTATTCTCAAATCAACGAGATTCCCCAAGAATCGCTCATAGCACAAGCGACGCCTAATAATGCGTTTGCCACAGGTGGGATTGTCACTAAGTTAAAGGCGGCTGATTTTTTGTTGCAGAATGGGCGTAAGATGTTTCTCTCAAGTGGGAAGCATTTGGAGGTTTTAGAAAAGTTTTTGCTAGAGGGGATTCAGTTAAGTGGGACTTTGTTTGCATAAGGTATAATTGTGGGCTATCTGGTATTTTCTCAAACCCCATACAATAAAACCCTTACTTCTTTAAGTAACAGAGGAATTGCCTTACTACCATTTTGTCAATTAAGATTTTCTGTA
>CALVAF010000181.1 GCA_944325475.1 uncultured Helicobacter sp. | reverse complement strand
TAATTTATGACAAAAATTTCTTAGGCAATGTGATGAAAGATGTCGCAACAGCAACAAAGCAAACCCATAAATTTAATGGGAATCACCCTATGCCAATGTATGATTGGATGAGTGACCAAGAAATTGCTGATATTGTGGCGTATTTGCAGAGTATTGCACCCAAAGAATTAAGCAATAAAGAGGTATTTATTGATGCGTGTGGAAGATGCCATGATGTGAAATATGACAAATGGGCTGCAAATGGTGGATTAAAAACTTATTTGGGGGCTAAAGTGCCAGATTTGTCAATGATGATTCGCAGTCGTGATTTAGAGTATTTACATACTTTCATTAATGATCCACAAAAGCGACTAGCAGGGACTGCAATGCCTAGAGTGGGCTTGAGTGAGCAAGCAGAGAATCAAGTGATTGCCTATATGGAGAGCGTGGGCGATAGCAAAAAGGAAGAAAGGGAATCGCTAGGTTGGAAGCTTGTTGTATTTATGGTGATTATGGGAGTGATTGCTTATTTGTGGAAACGCAAAATGTGGCGTGATGCTCACTAAAATCCATAAAAGCTAGCAGAAATTTTAGGATTTCTGGCTAGTTTTTAACCGCATAAAATAAGCTTGACCAAAGCTGATTCCTCCATCATTACAAGGAATTTCCCCATTTAAAAAAATTTTTTTCCCCTTAAGCGCTTTAAGTGTGAGTTTGGTGAGAATGACATTTTGGAAACACCCGCCACTTAAGAGAATGTTAGAGTGTTTTGTGGCAATAGCGCTAATGATGTTTGCAAGGGTTTGGTGGAAGTTTAGGGCGATATTTTCTAAAGGAGTGTGGTTTTGTAAATCCTCATAAATTTTGTGTATGATTGATTCCCAAAAAACAATGTTTTTTGCTACTCTAAAGGGATAGGGTTTAGCTTGTTTCTTTTTCTTTATGGCTTTGTAAGCAAGAGATTCTAGGAGCATTCCCCCTTCGCCCTCATAGCTTGTTGTATTGATGAGATGACATAAAGAAGCTACCATATCAAAGAGTCTACCCACTGAATTGCAAGTGTAGCTTTGTGTGTTTTGGTGCTGCTTATAAAAAAAATCTAAAATTTGATCTCCATAATCTTTTTTGAGGTTTTCAAGAAGTGGTAATTTGATGGTTTGATAGGAATCTTCAAAAGCTATAAAAAGTGCTTCTATTCCTAGTCTGCGAATATCTCTAATAGCCACTTCACCACCTAGGAGTTTAAAAGGAGCAAAAGAGGCAGTGCGTTTGAATTTAAAGGGTTCTTTGGGGTCATAAAAAAGAAATTCCCCACCCCAAATATTCCCATCTAGCCCATAACCCGTTCCATCAAAAATCACACCTAGTACTTCTTTAGAAATTTTATTTTCTGCGACATTAGAGAGGAGGTGGGCAAAATGGTGTTGGATAAAGTGAGAATCGCCATCTTTTAAAAGTTCTCTTTGGGCGTAATTTGGGTGCAAATCTCCACAAAAGGTATGGATTTTTGCGTCATATTGTTGGCTAAAAAGGGAGAGGTTTTGTTTGAAATTATTCATCGATTCAAGATTATCCAAATCCCCTAAATGCGGACTTAGTAGGAGTTTATTGTGGAAGTTTAGGCAAAAGGTCGATTTTTGTTGTGCACCAAGGGCAATGAAATTTTGAGTTTTTTTTAAGGGCGGTAAGGGAATGTCTGAAAGATACCCTCTAGCACGTCTTAAGACTTGAATCTTTCTACCCAAAACCCTCACAAGGCTATCATCAATGGGGTTAAAAATATCACGATTATAGGACAAAACGCCATCACAAACTCCCTGAAGTTTTTGAGAGATTCCATAAAAATCTTTGATGATAGGTTCTCCACTGATGTTGGCGCTGGTGAAAACCAAAGGAAAATCAATGTGACAAAAAAGCAGGTGGTGCAAAGGAGAGTAGGGAAGTATGATTCCTAGAGTTGCGAGGTTTGGGGCAATTAGAGAGAGAGGTAGGGGCGTTTTGGATTTGGAATAGCTTAACACGATAGGGGCGATATTTGAGGTTAAAAGTGCGGTTTCTTGGTGGTTTAAATGAGCAAAACTCTTTGCCATTTTGAGGTCTTTACACATAATGGCAAAGGGTTTTTGGGGACGATTCTTGCGTATCCTTAGAGTTTGGATAGAATTAGCATTCTTTGCATCACAAATTAGGGCATAGCCACCAATTCCCTTAAGAGCTAGAATCTTACCTTGTTTTAAGGTGTTTATAGCATTTTGAAGAGGTGGTTTTAGGAGGGTTAAATAAGTATAAATTTCAGAATCAAGAAGTGGGCTATTTTGATAATTGTTTTGAAAGTTGCCCTGATAGTTGAGATTTTCTGTAAAAAAAAGCTGTGGTCCGCACTTGGGGCAGCAGTTGATTTCAGAGTGGAAGCGCCTTGAAGCGCTGTCGTTGTATTCTTTTTGACATTCTTGGCACATTTGAAAGCTATTCATAGCGGTATTTGCCCTATCATAGGGAAGCCTAGAGATAAGGCTGTATCGCCCCCCACAATTGGTGCAGCTAATAAAAGGATAGTGAAATCGGCGGTTTTGTGGGTCAAAAAACTCTTGCTTACAGGATTCACAAAGGGCAATATCAGCTGGAATCGTAGCGGTTTTTATGGAGTGGGTTTGGCTTTTTTGAATGCTAAAGGTAGAGAATTTTTGTGGTGTGTGGATTAGTTTTTTGGAGATAGAGAGGATTTTGGCTGCTTTTGGAGGATTTTTCAAGTCTTTGAAGAATTGCTCTAGCTTCTCTTGCTTGCCTTGTATGAGGATTTCCACGCCTTGGTTGTTGTTGAGTACATAGCCTCTTAGGTGATTTTGTGTTGCGATTTTATACACAAAAGGACGGAATCCAACGCCTTGCACAATGCCGATTAAGTGAAGAATGTAGGTTTTTTCCATTGCTTTTTGAAGCATAAATAAAAATGGATTAAAACAAGGTTAAATTTGAGCTTTGCAAATTGGGTTTTTGAAGGTTTTTTGAGTTTTTGCTAGAATCTGTTTTTGACAAGTATTGAAGTTTGCAGGTATTCTAATGCAGGTATTCTAATGGAGGTAGGCAATGTTAGAAGGACTTTATCCGATTAGTGATGAAGATTTGACGCCTTATAAGGAAATTTTTACAATGCTGCAAAAGGCGATTGATGGAGGGATTAGTATTTTTCAGTTTCGTGATAAAAGCCATAAGGATAGTGAAGTGGAATCCTTAGTGGTGGAATTGGGCGATTTTTGTAGGCAAAGGGGAGTTTTATTTGTGTTAAATGATAGGGTGGAGCTTGCAATAAAGATTAAAGCAGAGGGGTTACATATTGGTAAAAAGGAGGAAGTGTGTCCTTATATGCTAGAGGAATTAAGTGTGATTAAGCAAAATTTTGGAGGCATTTTGGGAGTTTCGTGCTATGGTGATTTGCACTTGGCGCAAAATGCAAAAAATATAGGGGCGGATTATATTGCTTTTGGGGCTTGTTTTGCCTCGCC
>CALVAF010000180.1 GCA_944325475.1 uncultured Helicobacter sp. | reverse complement strand
TTGGCACTAAACCCGATTCGCTCTAGCGACTCAAGATTAAGCGCATTGGGAATGTGGCTGATAAGAAAATACTCCCTTGAACGCACATCACTGATAATGCAATTTTTAAGCTTGTCATTTTGTAAATCAATTGGCGTGGCTAGACTTTTGTTTTTGATATACATTTGCACCCTTTTTGAAATTTAGCTAGAATTTCCAAAATGAAAAAGGTTTATTATATCACAAAAAAAAACGCAAGCAAACCCGTTGAAGGGGTGGAGCTTTTGGAGCTTTTAGAAATTGTTTTTACTCCTGATTCTAAGCTTAGCCAAAAAATCAAAGAAGCAGAATGCCTAATTTTCACTTCCAAAAATGCTCTTTTTGCCTTGGAGCATTTTTTACCTAGGCAATGGCAAAATCTGCCTTGTTATGTGATTGGTAAGGGAAGTAAGAGGGCTTTGGAAACTCTTGAGGGTAAGGCTGAGTTTGTGGCTTCTAGGGCTTATGGGGATTCTTTTGGGAGAGAGTTAGCCAAAGTTTTACAAGGCAAAAAGGCGCTTTTTATCCATGCAAAAAAAGTCGCCTCAAACCTTGCAGAAATTTTAAGAAAAAAGAGAGTTTGGGTGCTAGAATCAGTTTTGTATGAAACCAAAATTCTTACAATTCCAAAACAAGAGAGACAAAAAATCAAGCCTAATTCGATTGTTTTTTTTAGCGCACCCTCACACATTAGGGCATTTTTGCAAAATTACTCATGGAAAGCAGATTATTTGGCGCTTTGCATTGGTAAAAGCACTGCAAAAGCCGCACAAGAAATGCTAGACAAAGAGGCGCAAATAATGCTTTCTCCAAAGGTTAGCATTAAAGATTCGCTAGAGTTTGCAAAACAGCTTAATAAAGGAGAGAATAATGGCGAAAATTGATTTAAAAACAACAGCGATTCCACGCCTATTTTTCACTTATTTTTTGCCCTCTCTTGTTGCAATGTTGGCATTATCAACTTATTCCACTGTTGATGGAATCTTTGTGGGCAAAAAACTTGGAGAAAATGCCCTTGCTGCTATTGGAATTGCTTGGCCTATTTTTCCTATTCTGATTGCTTTTGAATTGCTTTTTAGTGTAGGTGCAGCGGCAATGAGTTCGTATTTTTTAGGTAAGGGTAAAGCCTTTAGGGCTCGAATCATCTTTAGTTCCGTGTTTTATTTTGTGCTTATTACTTCTTTGATAGGAGGAATCACACTTTATTATTTTAGCGATACTATTGCATTATATCTTGGAGCGAGTGAGACACTACTGCCTTTAGTGCAAGACTACACGGAGATTATTTATCTAGGGACTTTTATTATCATTTTGCACCCCATGCTTGATATTTTTGTTATTAATGATAAGCAGCCCATTTTAGCTATGGTGGCGATGATTATTGGCTCACTTATGAATATTGTTTTAAATTATCTATTTTTATTTGTGCTAGAGCTTGGAATCCACGCAAGTGCTTTGGCGACAATTTTGGGACATGGGATTGGAATGTGTATTTTGTTGCAGCATTTTTTACGCAAAAAAGGAGATTTGTATTTGATTAAAGCCTTTGATATTTATGCAATTTTAATGGCTACCAAAAATGGAATCCCCCAAAGTAGCTCTGAAATTAGCATGAGTGTGATGATGTTGATTTTTAATCACACCATTGTTGCAATCGCTGGGGATAGAGGGTTAGCAATTTATAGCGTTTTGATGTATGTGGGAATCATACCCTTTACTATTTTGCTCTCCATGGCTCAAGGTGTGCAGCCCATTGCAAGTTTTAATTATGGGGCGAAGCTTTTGGGGAGAGTGAAGGGGATTTTTCACTTTGGCTTGGGATTTAGTTTTTTGGGTGGAATTGCACTTTATGCTACTTTTTATGCGTTAGCACCTTTGATTATCCCTTTATTTTTACAAGATGATATTGCCTTGCGTGATTCTAGTCTAGTGAGCGATATTAAATCGGCTATGAATATTTATTTTTTAGGCTATATTCTTTTGGGGGTTAATATCGTTAGCGCAATTTTTTTCCAATCCATTCAAAGAACCACAAGCTCTTTTATTATTACCTTTTCTTATACTTTATTATTTGCATTAGGATGGGTTTTGATTCTTCCAAATTGGAGTGGCTTTGATGGCGTTATTATATCGTATCCATTGGGTATTTTGTGTGCAACTTTTGTTTCTTTGGTAATCATTTTTTATGAGCAAAAACGTGGAATCTTATCTTTAAATTAAGGATAATTTTAGTTACTTTTAGAGAAGCCTTTTAAGAATCTTCTTAGAGAAGTAAGGATAACATTTCTTTTGTGAGTTAAATATTGAAATATTAACTCGAAATTAAAAATTTTAAGGAGGTAATTGTGGCTACCCGAAAAGAACATGATTTTATAGGGGAACTTGAAATACCAGATGATGTCTATTATGGAGTGCAAACTTATCGGGCTGTTGATAATTTTCATATGACTAATCGTAGGTTAAAAGACTATCCATTTTTTATCAAAGCTTTTGCGCAAGTCAAAAAAGCAGCAGCTTTGGCAAATAAGGAAGTTGGAGTTTTAGATGCTCACAGAGCCGATGCGCTCGCAAAGGCATGCGATAGACTGATTGCTGGGGAATTTATCGAACAATTTGTGGTGGATATGATTCAAGGGGGTGCTGGAACTTCAACAAATATGAATGTTAATGAAGTGCTAACTAATATCGCCCTAGAAAGCATGGGACACAAAAAGGGAGAGTACCAATACCTTCACCCAAATGACCACACTAATCTAGGACAATCTACAAATGACACTTATCCTAGCTCAATTAAAGTCGCAACACACGCTAAATTAGGACAGCTGTTAGAGGCAATGGAAGAGCTAAAAGACGAACTTTTAAAAAAAGCTATCGAATACAAAGATTATATTAAAATGGGGCGAACAGAGCTTGAAGATGCAGTGCCAACAACTTTGGGCAATACCTTTAATGCGTTTGCAAGCTACATCAAAAGTGACATTACAAAGCTAAAAGCCGCAAGAGAAGTCATGGAAACTTTAAATCTTGGTGCAACAGCAATTGGGACGGGAATTAACTGCCATCCTGATTATAAAAATGTTGTTGAGAAAAAACTCAAAGAAATTACCGGCGTGAATTTCAAGCCTGCAGAGGATTTGATTGCTGCTACGCAAGATACAGCGGATTTTGTGTATGTGAGTGGTTGCCTTAAAACCGCAGCAGTGAGACTTTCTAAAATCGCAAATGACTTAAGATTAATGAATTCTGGTCCTCGATGCGGACTTGGCGAGATTAATCTACCCAAAATGCAGCCTGGAAGCTCTATCATGCCCGGAAAAGTGAATCCAGTAATCTGCGAGGCAGTGGGTGAGGCATGCTATGAAGTGATTGGAAATGATGTAACTATCATGCTTTGCTCAGAGCGAGGAGAGTTTGAGCTCAACGCATTTGAGCCCGGAATTGCTTATGCGCTTTTTAATTCTTTCGTGAATTTAGAAAATGCAATGCGAACTTTAG
>CALVAF010000179.1 GCA_944325475.1 uncultured Helicobacter sp. | reverse complement strand
GGTCAATAAAAATACTTTGAGACATTGTTGCAGTGGTTTGTAAAGAAGTGGTGACACAACCATTTAAAAGAAAGGCTGAAACTAAAGGGATTAATAAAGCTTTTTTCATGGGTTCTCCTTGGGGATTAAAGCTTTTTTTCTATCTCTTGGTATTCTTTAAGCAAATATTCTTTTAGGTAGGTTGTCTCCATTAAATATTTTAATTGTTTATAAAGTATTTTGGCATTATTACCCATTCCATTTTGATTAAAAAATTTCGCCATAGACATTAAAGAATTAATGCTGCAAAAAACAGAATCCCCATCATTAGAATCTTCAATATCTTTTAATGTCAAATCTGACTTCATTACTTTTTTGGAAGCTTTTCCTTTTGGAATAAGATTGGGTTCCTCCACTTTTTTTGGCTTAAAATACTCCTGCAATTCCTCTTGGCACATTGGCTTTCCATTATCAAATTTTAAATAACAAATCTCAGAAAAACGCATTATAAAAGAATTTGTAGCCTGTTTTAATGCTTCTGCAATCTCTTCTTTTTGGTATTGGCACAATCTCTCACAAAAGAGTTTCATTCCTTCAAACCAAAAAGGGTTAAGCGCCAAATTAGACACAAACACTTTAATATGCTCTAGAGGTGTTGGGTAACTTTCTAATAAAAGGCTAATGAGATTTTCATCAGGATACCTCACTTGAGTGATATTTTCAACATGTGGGGGTAGTGATTTTATTCTTCCCCACATGGCTTCACTTAACAAAAAATAGGCATTAAGATTATTCCAGTCTTGTTCTAAAAGATTGGAGACTAGGGAGATAAAAAATTCTCTATATTGCCTATCATTAAGAGAGAGAATATCACAGGCTAAAGGATTTGAAAATTCTTTTTTTAGAGGTCTTTCTTGTTGAATCATAGGGGGAGTTTCAAGCGGCATTATTTTTATTTTAACAAAGCTTCCCCCTAGAATTTCTCCTAAATGGGCAAAAATTTCATTGAATTTCTCACGCAGCTGTGGAGTGCCTATCAAATCCCCTTCATTGAACTCTATAATAAAATTTTCTATCATCCTTCTTATTTTATTTTTTTGGAATGGAATATCCCCTTGATTCTTATCCCCAAATGTTTTCTCTATAACCTCCCTTAAGGCTTCAAAAAATTCTAAAGCCTTTTGAAACACTTCTTGGGTATTAATTGCTATAGAGGCAAGCATAAAATAATGACAAACTTTAATATCCAGAGTAACATTCTCTAAAATCAATAAAGAATGACGATAAACCTCTTCCCATTTTATCTTTTCATGATTGAGTGTTTTATATTTTGACATTTCATCTTCAAGCCAATGGTATTCTGCTGTATGTTCTATAATATTGGGCTTGTATTCCATAATCTGCATCAAAAATTCTCCAAATTTTATTGAGTTTTTAGACAAATATGACTATAATATTGCCCTAGAACTTAGATTTTGCTTAATAGAATGACCCCATCTTGAAAGCTCTTTTAAGTTTCATTGAAGAAATACAACCATTCACTTTCATTGCAAAGGAAAAATCCAGCCTATGAAAAAAACTATTTTTCTGCTGATCATCCCTCTTTTCTTTTTGGTTTCTTGCTCAAGCATGGTTGATGTTGGCATTTACAATCAAGAAAATGCCAATCTTAATAATCGATTAGATGATGTTCCACTAACCCTTATTGTGTATCAGCTTAGAGATGTGAAAAAATTTCAACAAGCTCATGATATGGATCTTGCCACAAGAGAAGATGGGGTGCTAGGGAAGGATAAAATTGATTCTATTCGATTGCAAATTGCCCCAAAAGACCATATCATTGCCATTAGCGTAGATGATGAAGAAGTTCCTTATGTGGGAGTCTTAGCCCTTTTTGCTAATAGTGCTAAGAAAAAAACTAAAGAATGGGCAAGCACAAAAGATGCCAGTGGCTTTATAGGAACCAAAAAATTAGAATTTGAAATCACCAAAGAGGGTGTGAAGCAAAAATGAGTTTTGGCATGGATTGGTTTTAGGGAAGCAAGAGATGGCTGATAGTTTAAAGGTTGCTTGGTTTAATGGAGAGAGTGTTGATAAAATCCATTTTGAGCAGCAAGAAAGGTATTTCCAAAGGCATATTGATGTTAAAACCATTGGGGTTTTAAGCAATTTATATGGAATAATCCATTTAGAATTTGCCAAAGAAATGCTCCTGCAAGGGAAAATTGGTCTTAAAAGAGTTTCTGGGATTTTTCAAGATGGCAGTGTTTTTGAAGCACCCCAACAAGATTTGCTACCAGAGCCACTCTCTATTGATTATGAAACCCTCACTGATTCAATTATTGTCTTAAAGATTCCTATGGGGCTAACAAGCATTGCAGATATTGCTTTGCTCAATAATATTCCTAATTCCAAGCTCTTAACCCTAAAGAGCATTATTGCTTCAAGAAGCTATGATGATGTCAATGATAATGCCTTTGATAGCATCAATCAAGAAGAAAACCCTCATCACATTGCCATCACACAAGAAAAAATCAATCTTACTTTAGCTAGCTTAAGGTTAAAATTAGGAATTTTTGGAAACGCAACCCCTGATGAATTAGAAATCCCCATTGCAAAGGTTAAAAGAATTGATTCCAATCAAAAAATCGAACTAGAAGAGAATTTCATTCCA
Organism: uncultured Helicobacter sp.; assembly: GCA_944325475.1. Taxonomy (GTDB): domain Bacteria; phylum Campylobacterota; class Campylobacteria; order Campylobacterales; family Helicobacteraceae; genus Helicobacter_D. Next base: position 1,486 of record CALVAF010000179.1, on the reverse strand, counting down.
ACTTGTTTGGATATTAATAAAATCCCATTGATTAAATCCTTCTTAGAAGAAAACCTCCATTCTCTAAAGCAAAACAAAAAAATACTTGCCAATATTTTTAAAGGGATTAATCAAACTAAAAATACTTTAGATTTTAGCACCTATTTATCCCTTAATATTCTTAAAAAATGGTCTCTCATCTTTTCTTATCTCATACGCAAAGAAAAGTTACACCCTGAAATCCTTTATGAAAAACTAGTGGAATTTCAAGGCGATTTAGGTTCTTTAAATACAGAAGATACTTTCTTAGACTTTATTGCCTATAAGCATTCGCATTTGACAGAAACATTTTCCCCACTGATTAATAACCTCAAAATTCTTCTTGCAAAAATTACCTCCCCAAGATATCTCATGGCACAGGTTATTGACCATGGAAATGGATTTTATGATTTAATCTTTGATAATGCTAGCATTATTGAAGAAGGGGAGCTTTTTTTAGCCATTAGCGCTGATGTCAATTATGATTATTTACTAACCAATTTTAAAACCCAAAGCAAGATTCACACTCAAAGCAAAATCAAACAGATTGTAGCCACACAACTAAGGGGCTTAAATTTCGAACCAATCCCAAATATTCCTTCTGCCATTCCTTATTTAAGTGGGTATCTCTACTACAAGCTTGATAAAAAAGATGAGATTTTTAAAGATTTCAAAGGGGAAAACTCTATTGGTCTCTACCTCACTCATAATATCAAAAAACCAGATATAAAAATGTGGGCGGTGTTTTAGTGCAAGATATCCCAAACAAAGAAAAAATTGGAATCCTTTTAGAATCAGATTTGAGTGGGTTAAACAATAATAAAGTCATTGATTATGCTTTAGAAATCTTATTGCTTAGCTACCGATTATCTCAAGTGCATTCCCTTGAAATAGAAATACAACACTTAAGGGAAATTTTTTTAAACCATATCCTTACTTGGAGTGCCAAGTTAAGCGCTTATGAAGAATATGAAGAAAAAGATATTATCAAGCTAAGGTATTGCCTTTGTGTGTTTGTTGATGAAAGTTTAATGCGTAATGAATTATTTATGGATAGCTCTTGGGCTAATAACACACTTACTGTAAGATTATTTGATGAGACACTTGGGGGGGATAAGTTTTATGATATTGCTTCTTCTTGGTTAAATAACCCCTCTAAAAATAAAGAATATTTAGAATTTATCTATGTTTGCCTTATTCTTGGATACACTGGAAAATATTCAGAGAGCAAAGATGGAAAAGAAAGAATCTTATCCCTTTGTAATAATATCACAGCAACCCTAGAGCCACTTTTCAAAGACAAAGAACAAATTGCCTTTAAAAAAGTCTATGCGACTAATTATCAAGAAAGTCTCCTGCAAAAATTTCAAAGAAAATATCTCAAAATAATTGCCATTTTACTCCCTCTCTTAATCCTATTATCCATTTTTGGATATGCCTTCTTTGATTTGCAACTCAATAATCAAAA
>CALVAF010000178.1 GCA_944325475.1 uncultured Helicobacter sp. | reverse complement strand
TGCTGATTTAGCTTAAGATTTGTTGGTTTAAGATTTTTAGCCTTTATTGAATTAAATTTTTAAGACACCATTTTAACTGCCCGATAAGCCATTCCTCTGTTACTTAAGGAGTAAGGGTTTTTTGTATGGGGTTTGAGAAAATAAAGGCTTTTGATTTACTTCTGCTACTATATGGGAAATACAACATATTCTTCGCACATCTTTAACTAATTTTCTTGAGATTTAATGTTTTATTGCCTTTATTAATAACTTTTACTTCTTTAGCTCCAAAGCAATCTAATCAGTCAATACATTTTTTACCCACAGACAAGACTGGAATCTTTGTTAGCCTTTTTGCGACAATTTATTTAAAATCTAAACCTTGAATCACTCCATAATCAAATCCAAACTTAACACAAAGTAAGATTCTAAAACTTATCTTAATTCCATTTTTGGGGCTTAAACTGCTTATTCTAGCATAGCTATTAGTCTTATCCGCATTAAACCATTTTATTGATATTCTTTAAAGTTTCTAGCTTGGTATCAATGACTTTTGCCTTTGGTAATTTCATCAAGTGCAAAGCCTACTATAATCATTACAAGATCTTTAAAAAATCTTAATCTTGTTACTATAAGTTTATAGTCTTTTGCAGATTTATTCTAGAGGTTGGAAACCCCAAAAATCTCTACAAATCACCAAAAGACTTCCAATCATAACACTTAATAAAATCACAAATCTTCCTTACCTCACCCTTTAAATACAGCCTCCCCTCCTCTTCTCTTAGATACAAATCCTCCCCACTTGCCGGATTAAAAAGACAAGAATTTGAAACTTTGCCCTGCAAAAACAAATAATAAAACATCGCCGCCATTCCCGTCCCACACGCTAGCGTCTCATCTTCCACACCACGCTCAAAAGTCCTTGCTACAACCCTACCCCCTTGCAATGAAGCAATATTAACATTCGCATTATATTTATGCCGCAAAAATCTCAAGTCCTCTTTAGCCAAAAAATCAATCCTCTCATTCTCACACACCAAATGAGTCACTCCCGTATCTAATAGCCACCAATTCACCCCAAATTCACTAATACCTTTTTGTAAAATTTCGGATTTACTTAACACACTCTCCGCCCAATTTCCCTCTATGCTAACGCCAATCACCCCAACCTTGCTTAAAAATCTCTGTTTCTCTCCAGCTAATCCCAAATCTCTTGCATACATACTAGCAGCCCTGCTCCCATTCCCACACATTTCTGCCACACTCCCATCAGAGTTATAAAACTCCCATTCAAAATCATATTTCAAATGCGGTTTTAAAACAATCAGCCCATCAGCCCCAATTCCCTCTTGCCGATGACAGATTTGCCGCGCTAACTCACTATAAGAATTTTCACAGAATCTAAAAGTGTGTGTGATGATAAAATCATTCCCACTTGCAGAATATTTGCTAAAAAACATCATTAAATCCTTTTATTTTTTCAAAATTATAACATGATAGCTTTTTATTTTGACACGCCTTATAGAGTATCAAGCTTGCTTATGCTACAATCCCAAAATTCATCACAACAATATAAAAAAGGTTTTTTATGCTTAGATTCGCACCCAGCCCCACAGGAGATATGCATATTGGCAATTTACGCGTTGCGATTTTTAACTACATTCTCTGCAAGCAACGCCATGAAAAATTCCTCTTGCGTATCGAGGATACCGACACTGCAAGGAATATTGAGGGCAAAGATAAGGATATTATGTTTTTACTCACGCTTTTTGGAATCCAATGGGATAGCCTTGTCTATCAAAGCGATAATTTCCCGCGTCATCGTCAGCTTGCAGACTATCTCATCGCACAAGACAAGGCATTTTACTGCCACTGCACCAAAGAGTTTTTAGAACAAAAGCGCGAAGAATCAAAAGCAAAACACGAAGCTTTTAGATATGATGATTCTTGGGCAAATCTCCAAAAAGATTCAAACCCAAACCCTACTATCCGACTAAGAGGCTCTAAAATTGCTATGGAATTTACCGATAAAATCAAAGGTAAAATTAAGTTTTCTCCTAATGAGCTTGATAGTTTTATGATTTTAAAAGATAATGGAATCCCCACTTACAATTTTGCTTGTGCAGTTGATGATATACTCTATGATGTCGATTTTATTGTGCGAGGGGAGGATCATGTTAGCAACACACCCAAGCAAATGCTAATCCACCAAGCCCTAAACTACCAAAAAAATATCGAGTTTGCCCATCTACCTATCTTGCTTAATGAAGAGGGTAAAAAAATGAGTAAGCGCGATAATGCTTCAAGTGTGCAATGGCTGCTTGATGAGGGCTATCTGCCCCAAGCGATTGCAAATTATCTGATTTTAATTGGCAACAAAACACCTTGTGAGGTTTTCACTCTAAATGATTCCATAAAATGGTTTGAGATTCAAAATATCGCAAAAGCACCAGCAAAATTTGATATTAACAAGCTAAGATTCTTAAATCGCGAACACTTCAAACGCCTTAACGAACAAGATTTAGCAGTGCTTTTAGGATATAAAGATTCAAGCATTGGGGCTTTGGCAAAGCTGTATTTACAAGAATCAAGCACCTTAAATGAATTGCGTGAGAAAGTCGATAGAATCTTTATGAAAAAATCATTGATTCTAGAATCAACAGAATTTCAAGAGGAAGTCAAAATCCTCCAAAACACACTTCAAAAGATGCTACAAACACAAGATTTCACAAAAGAAGATTATGAAAACTTCAAAACTCAAGCGATGAATCACTCCAATCTCAAAGGTAAAAAATTCTTTAAGGCCTTACGATTCCTCCTTACAGGCTATGAGCATGGACCAGAATTAAGCGATTTATTTCCGATTTTAAGGCTTTACTTACAAGATATTATTAGGAGTTAAAATGGTTTTAAGTACTTTTATTCAAGCAGTTGCACAGATTTTAAGTATGGCAATTAACATTTACATTTGGATTGTCATTATCGCGGCTCTCATCTCATGGGTGCGTCCAGACCCTTACAACCCTATTGTGCAGATTCTCTACAAACTCACAGAACCTTTATATGCAAAAATCCGCCGCTTTATCCCAACAATTATTGGCGGAATCGACATTACCCCAATTATCGTGATTCTAGCCTTGCAGTTTATCAATCTCTTTTTTGTCAAACTACTCTTTAGTTTTGCCAACACACTTTAAAGGAAACCTTATGAAAAAAATTTTTTTTTTGCTTTGGACCACTCTTGTTTGCATAAACGCAAGTCCGCATAATCTCACGCTTGATTATCTTAAAAAGCAGCCTAGCGGAATCTCACGCGATTTTTATATTTGGCTTTTTTTACAACAAGACATTAGCCCCAAAGAAGCCACACAAGCCTACAATCTCGCTTCAAGAAAAAATGCAAAAATTTTTTCTCTTTATTATAAAAAAGGCGATAACAAAACTCTCTCTAAAAAAACCCTTTGCCAACAAATGAAACTCCAAAAACTCCTCAAGCAAGATTCTCAATGTATCGCCTATGGACTAACGCTTAAAAATGCAGAATCACTTGATAAAAAAACTCTGCTAGATCTTGCTAAAAAGATACAAAACACCAATCAGACTCTTGCAACACAAATCAAGATTCTAGCCTCTAATGACCCTTTTTCCCAGCTCATTAAAACCAATGTTAAAACTTTTAGCAATTTTTATTTTGAAGTCTCTAAAGATTATAGAAAAAAGCTCAATGTCCCACTTCCAAAAACGATTTTGCTTGATTTTACTGCCCAACAACACGCACCTTTTAATAGGCTTTTAAGGCATGCGATTCTCAATGCAGATATGGGCGTTTTTAACCATTCTTTAATGCAAGTCTCACCCCAAGAAATGCTACCCTTTTTGGACGATGAAACCGCCTTTTATCTAGGTTTAAATGCAATTAGGAATCATGATACTTCTAATTCTTCGATTTACTTCCTCCATTCCTCCAAGATTGCAAAACACAAATTTGAAAAGAATCGCGGACTTTTTTGGGCTTATCTTGCTAGCAAAGATTCAAGGCACCTCACATCTGTTTTAGAATCAAAATCTGTAGACATCTACACACTAGCCAGCTTAGAAATCACTAACACTAAGCAACAATTTGAAATCCTCTATGATATACAAACCCCAAAAACCCTAGCAAAATGGGACACTAAAAATCCTTTTGAGTGGGAGAAAATCCGCGATTCTTATCAACAAGCTAACACACAAAACCAAAAAAACCTACTCCAAAAAGTCAATCACAGCAACACCAAGCCGCATTTTGTGTGGCTTAACAAAGAAAAGGGTAAAGAATATTTCCTAAAGCCCTTCCCCGAAATTTTCTCCCATTTCTCAAACGATACCCAAGCCTTGCTTTATGCGCTAGGGCGGCAAGAAAGCCTTTTTATCCCCACTGCCATTTCTACTTCCTATGCGCTTGGGATAATGCAACTAATGCCTTTTAATGTCATGGACCTAGCAAAAAAATTTGGAGAGGCAGAGAAAATCACTTATTTTGATATGTTTGATCCAGCAATTAATATTCCCTATGCAGAATATTTCACACGCCCTTTACTTAAGGAGTTTAAACACCCACTCTTTGTTTCTTATGCCTATAATGGTGGTCCGGGATTCACACGCAGGCTTTTGCAAACTAAGCAGCTCTTTAGAAAAGACAATCCGCTGGATCCTTGGTATAGTATGGAAATGATTCCTTATGAAGAGACGAGAAAATATGGCAAAAAAGTCCTTGCAAACTACATCATCTATCAAAAAAGCTTTGACAAAGAAATCAGCCCTACACAATTACTTAGGCAAACATTAATTTATTAAAAAACTTCAAAAGCTTTTAAGGCTTTTGATTTTTTTCAGAGATTACTTTTATCATTGCAAAACCTTATTAATCGCAAATTACCTTAGAATCTAAAAGCACAAAAACAAACCCACTACCATTTAGCTTAAAGTTTTTGACGCAAAAAACTAAAAGGTGGGAGTGGGAGCGGAAGTGCAATTCTGTTCTCATTTCCGCTATGAATAGAATCGACTTCCTTGCCATTTTCTAGCATAATCTTAAAAAAGCGCATAAATTTCTTACCCCCTTGAATGTAAATCTCGCCTAATTCATTTTTGCCTTCACAAATCTTAGAATCATCAGCGCTCACGATTGCCTTTGCCTCTCCTACCCGAATCGTATGGCGACAAAGTGCAAACCTGCCATCTTCACTCACTTCAGCATTAACTTGATAACTTCCCTCGCTAATAGCGGTTAGATGATTTTGTGTGTTGTTTTTTTCATAAGGGCGATGAATCAAATACCCATCACTAAACCCTCGATTCTTCAGTGTTTCTAACTCTTTTTCGTATTTTTCTAGCTCAAAATTCCCACTAAAATACCCATCAATTGCAGCCCGATACGCTAGGGCTGTGATTCCAGCATAATAGCTTGACTTCGTTCTTCCTTCAATTTTTAAAGAATCAATCACACCACTCTCTAAAATCAAGGGGATATGCTCCATAAGCTTCAAATCTTTAGCATTAAAAATATGTGTCCCCACTCCCTCTTCTTCCACAAGCCGCATCATCACGCCATTATCGGGGTTTCTAACATAATATTCATAATCAAAACGACAATCATTGGCACAACTTCCGCGGTTTGGGACACGCCCACTTTGGAGTGCAGAGATAAGACAACGCCCAGAGAATGCAAAACACATACTCCCATGCACAAAAATTTCAATTTCCAAATCCGGCAAGGCTTTTTTAATCTCCATGGCATCTTTGAGGCTTAACTCCCTTGCAGCCACGATTCGCTTCACTCCCATTTCATAAAACACCGCCGCATCAAGCACATTTAACACATTAGCTTGAGTAGAGAGGTGGATAGGAATCTGTGGCGCAATCTCCCTAGTAAGCTTAACTACACCGGGTGCTGCAACAATAAACCCATCAGGATTTAACTCCGCCATTTTATAGATATGATTTTCCAAAAGCTTAATTTGAGAGTTAAAAGGGAATCCATTAATCGTTACATAGATTTTTTTACCCCTTTGGTGCGTGTATTCCACCCCCTCACTAAAGCTTTCAAAATCAAATTCTCTGCCCGCACGATTGCGTAAAGAAAAATGACTAACCCCTCCATACACCGCATCTGCCCCATATTCTAGGGCAATTTTTAACTTTTTTAGATTCCCCGCTGGAGAAAGCAATTCGGGTTTTTTTAATTTTTGACACATTAAAAACTATTTTCCAAAATTCGCAATGAGCGCTTCGATATCTTCTTCATTCACGACATTTTCTGTGCTATCACCTTGAATGTGCGTTGCAGAGCTTACACGTTTAGTATCATCTAATCTACCTTCAAAAAGCAAACTCATATAGCGAGAGAGGGCACGCATCACATTAATAACACGTTCAATTTTTTGACGATGAATATCTTGATACTGCATAATATCCATAGCTTCCAAAGACGCATTACTGACATCTTGAATGGCATTTGAAAGTGTTTTTATGACATCTTTTATTTCCTCTACTTCCTCTAGCTTTTGTGAAAAAGTATGGAAATCTGGGAATTTCTCATGCAATTTTTGCAGCATTGATTCTTGAGATTTTACAAACTTGTCAATCTTGGCAAGTCCATCTTCAATATCCATTCCTGCATTATTGATTAACTCTAGCTTATCAAATGTCTCAGTAGCCTTAACTTCTGAATCTTTTGTGACATCATCAAGCTGATGCACCACTTTATGTTCTTTTGTCGGTGGCGGTGGGGACCAATTTTCCTCTGAATCAATATGAAAGTCTTCGGTCTCCATTTTTTGACTTCCTTTTTCTTCATTACTTGAAGCTTCATCTTCTGTAGCGTCTAATACATTTTCATTTAATAACGCATCTAATTCTTCTTGTGTCATCAACCAAACCTTAAAAAGTGATTTATTTCTCATAATTATAACAATGAAAACTTTGTATTTTACTTTAAAATCCGAAACTTTTATTTTTGCGGTATTTTTTGCCTTTGTAGGACTATTTCCAACAGCATTCCAAAGCATTTTTTGATACAATTTTGCTTTTTTTATTTCTAAGGAATTGCTTATGCAAAACGATATTAGAATTTGGCTTGGTGTGATTGCCATTAGTCTTGGGGCTTTTATTCTAAACACTTCAGAATTCGTGCCTATTGGGCTTTTGAGCTTGATAGCACAGGATTTTAATATGAGTGAGGCTAAAGTAGGATTACTTATGACAATGTATGCATGGGTTGTAGCTTTAGCCTCCTTGCCGCTTATGCTTTTATTTTCTAAGGTTGAGCTAAAGAAACTTTTGCTTTGCGTGATGGCATTCTTTGTTGCAAGCCATGTTTTATCAAGTCTAGCTAATGATTATTTAACCTTGGTGATTTCAAGGATTGGTGTGGCTTTCTCCCACGCGTTATTTTGGTCGATTGCCACCCCTATGGCAGTGCGTGCTGCTCCACAAGGCAAACAATCTCTTGCTCTTAGCTTTGTTGTCACAGGAACAGCGATTGCCTTTATTGCAGGATTACCACTAGGACGCGTGATTGGCTTGTATCTTGGCTGGAGGGTGACTTTTTTGAGTATTGGAGTGGTTGCCTTTTTAGTAATGTTATTAATTTGGAGGGTTTTCCCCACGATGTCAAGCGCCGGAAAAGTTTCCATTCGCGAACTTCCACAGATTCTAAAAACTCCACATTTATTAAGCATTTATCTTTTAACGATTCTGCTAACCACCGCACATTTTAGTGGATACAGCTACATTGAGCCTTTTTTAGCACAAATCGCACACTTTGACAAATCCGAAATCACACTTCTTTTAGTTGCCTTTGGAGCGATTGGATTCCTTGGTAGCTTCCTCTTTACCAAATACCATGACAAGCATGTTTTGGGCTTCACTTATTTTGCTATTTTTGGAATCACAGCAAGCCTTTTTGCGCTGCAGCTTTTTGCTTATAGTGGCTTTAGTATGGTAGCTATTT
>CALVAF010000177.1 GCA_944325475.1 uncultured Helicobacter sp. | reverse complement strand
AATGATTATTGCAAGTGGTTATAGTGCTTATAAAAATTATGAAGTCTTTAATGCGGATAATCTTTTGATTCTTGGGGTTGGGTTTGGGGTGGCGTTTTTGAGTGCATTGGTGGCAATTAAGCTATTTTTAGGATTTGTGTCGCACTTTAGTTTTATCCCTTTTGGAATCTACCGCATTATCCTTGGGATTATTTTTTTATTTTATTTAGATGTGCTTTAGCTAGACTTTAGTGACATAGCTGCTTAAGATTTCTCTAAAAAGCCCACCAAAATTAATCTTTAGCTTCACTTCCTTGCCACTTTTGGTGACTTCTGTAATCCTTCCTGCCCCAAAAATCTTGTGAATCACGCAATCGCCTTTGTGAAAGCCTGTATCATTTGAAACTTCATATTTTGCTTGGGATTTCCCTAAAAAGCCTTCTTGATTGAGTGTTTTACTCTCTGCTAGGAATCGTGAGGGGAAGAGGTTAGCACGATTCCCGCGATAAAATCGTGAATCAACATAGCTTAAATAAAGCTCTTTTTTGGCTCTTGTAAAAGCCACATAACCTAGTCGCCTTTCTTCTTGAAGATTGGTATCTTCTCTTACCATAGGGAAAAATCCCTCTTCAAGCCCTATAATAAAAACATAATCAAACTCCAAGCCTTTGCTAGAATGCACACTCATACATGAAATGCCTTCTGCTCCCTTTTGTTCCTTTCTTAGCTCGGTGTCCTCTTGGTCGCTTCTTAAGGCAAGTTCGTTGAGAAAATCCTCTAGCTCCATAAGCGGATTTTGCTTGACATACTCGCGGTATAATCCATAAAATTCTTCAATATTACTGACCCTATCAACTTCCTCGCTATTTTGTAAAAACGCTTCGCAAAGTCCGATTTTCTCTTCAAAATAATCAAGGAATTTGAGGCTGGATTGCTTTTGTGATTCTTGGAGTTCTTTGAGGGTTTTAAAAAAGTCTTGAATCGTATTGTAAGTTTTTTTGCCGATTTCTTTTTGTAGGGATTGTAAAGTCTCTAAAGAGGGGCTAGCAAAAAGCTCATAAATGCTGCAATGGTGGGTTTGGCTAAGGGTTTTAAGCTTCTCAAGCGTAGTTTTGCCGATACCTCTTTTGGGCTTGTTGAGGATTCTAAGCAGAGAAAAATCATCATTAAGATTGGTTAAAACCCTAAAATAGCTAATCACATCTTTGATTTCACTGCGTTCATAAAAACGGATTGTGCCAACTAAAATATATGGAATCCCCTCACGATTAAACCCTTCTTCTAGGGAGCGAGAGAGGGCATTTAAGCGAAATAAAATGGCAATATCTTTGGGATTTACGCCGCTTTGAAGCAATTTTTTAATAATTTTTGAGAGATTTTTGACTTCCTCTTGTTCATCAAAAGAATGCAAAACTTCAATAGGCTTCCCCTCTCCAAGTGTGCTTTTTAGGATTTTTCCAAGCCTTTCTTTGTTATTTGTAATGAGATGATTAGCGGCATTTAAAATGGCTTTGCTAGAGCGGTAGTTTTCTTCGAGTTTAATCATTTTTGCATTTTTGAAATGTTGGGTGAAGTTTAGGATATTTTGGATATTGGCACCCCTCCAGCTATAAATGCTTTGGTCATCATCGCCCACAACGCAGATATTATTGTGTGTGGTGCAGAGGTATTTTAAAAGCTGGTATTGCAAATCGTTGGTGTCTTGGTATTCATCAACCATAATATATTGGTATTTTTGGCTGACTTCTGTGGCGACTTCTTTATGGGATTTTAGAATCTCAATGGGTAGCAGCAGTAAATCATCAAAATCTACCATATTATTTTGTAAAAGTGTCTCTTGGTAGCCTGCATAAACCTTTGCAATATGCTTATAAAGTTCATTGTGAGCATTTTTTAAAGATTCTTGTGGAGTGATTTGGGAATTTTTGTAACGTGAAATTTCACTGATGACTAAAGGTAGGGGTACCAAGTCAGCATTAAGTTCTTTGATAATTCGCTTAGAATCATCGCTATCGGTTAAAATGAAGTTGGCTTTACGTCCCAAAAGAGTGATGTAAAATTTTAAAAACAAAAGCCCAAATTTGTGAAAAGTGCAAAGCAAGGGTGGATGGGAAGTGGTGTTTTCTATCATACTTAAAGCCCGTTTTTGCATTTCATTTGCAGCTTTATTAGTAAAGGTTAGAGTGAGTGTATTGCTTGGTGGAATCCCGATTTCATCGATTAAGTATGCAAGTCTTGTGGTGATGGTTTTAGTTTTGCCACTTCCTGCACCCGCTAAAATTAAGAGCGCACCATCAATGCTGGTAACAGCTGCTTTTTGGAAAGCGTTGAGTTGGTCTAAAAATTTTGTTTGCATTAAAAACCTTAATCAAATGAGATAAAATTTTTGGAATTATACCAGCTTCTTATGTAACCTAATAACTTGATTTTTTGTATTGGAATAAAATATAATTTTTGAAAAATCTCAAAAAATAATTTAATTTTAAAATATTATTTCAAGGAAATAAAATGCTGTATGACTTAACCAAGCTGAAGACTTTTATTGTTGTTGTTAAAGAGAAGAGTTTTTCTAAGGCTTCCATGAAGTTAGGAATCTCACAACCTGCTATCACGCAGCAAATCAAATACCTCGAATCCTATTTTAATACCAAAGTTATCGTGAGGAAAAAAAGCGGGATTGGATTAACTAAAGAGGGTGAGAAAATTTTAAATATCGCATTGAAGCTTGAGAAAAATTTGTATTCTTATCGCAAAGAAATCGCACACAATATTTGCTATGAAGAGCCTATTGAGATAGTTTGTTCCAGAGTGGTTGAGAAGTTTATTTTGCCACGAATCTTTCCTCGATTAACCAAAGAGGTGTATGCAAATTTGAGTTATTATGCAGCAAATTCTTTGCAGGCTATTAAGGATTTGCAGGATCCTCATAAAGAAAATGTTAGAATTGCGCTCGTGGAATCGCCTATTTTTAAGGAAAATATCATTTATCGTGAATGGCTAGAAGATGAGATTATTTTGGCTTCTACAAAGCCTCTCCCAAGAATTATCAAAGTGGAGAATTTGTTTTCTTGTGAATGGGTGAATTTGACTTTGGGGGATAAGGAGTTTGTGGCGATTAGGAGCTATTTAAAAAAGCTAGAAATCGATATAGATAAGCTTAAGGTAGCAATGCAGTTTGAGACTTATGAACAAATTAAAGAGTTTTTATTGCAAGATTCTTCAAAAAATAAAAATTATATGGCATTTTTGCCTTATTTGCATATTAAAGAGGAGTTGCAAAATAAGAAGATTTATTATGCCAAAGTGCGGGGGTTAAACCTGAAGCGGAAAATTTATCTAGCGATTTTAAAGCAAGAGAGAAATGATTCTATAATAGAAAGTATCGGTGATTTTTTGATATTTGATACGAAGATGCGCTTGTATTAGGATTTGAGGATTTTTTGGTGCAAAAGTAGCAATAAATCTTGGTGTTCTCTAAGCCAGAGGTGGATTTTTTTGGGATTTTTATCATAAGTGGTTACGAGATTCCAAAAGTCTTTTTGGTGGTTTGGGTAGCGGATATGTGCTAATTCGTGAATGATAATGGAATCAATAAGCCATTTTGGTGTGAATGCAAGCCTTAGGCTAAAGCGGAGAAT
>CALVAF010000176.1 GCA_944325475.1 uncultured Helicobacter sp. | reverse complement strand
AAATAAAAGTGGTGACTCCTAGGGGACTCGAACCCCTGTAGCCACCGTGAAAGGGTGGTATCCTAACCGCTAGATGAAGGAGCCACTTTTATTTAGTGGTGACCCGTGTTGGATTCGAACCAACGGCCCATTCCTTAAAAGGGAATTGCTCTACCAACTGAGCTAACGGGTCAAACAAAAAGGAAACGAAATTATAGCCATAAAATTTTTAAAAGTCAAGTTTAAAAAAGAGTTTTAAGAACATCAAATAAGCATACCAGCAAGATTGTTCTTGAATGTAGTTTCTATCCCCGCTAAATAGAACTCTTTTGATGATTTCTTCGCCTTTTTTGGATTTCACACCAATGAAAATTGTCCCAACGGGCTTGCTAGCACTTCCCCCGCCCGGTCCTGCAACACCGCTTGTGGCGATAGCAAAATCCGCACCGCTTAAATTTAAAGCCCCTTGTAGCATTTCACGCACCACCGCTTCACTCACTGCCCCAAAAGAATCGAGATTATCCCTAGAGACTTTAAGCCATGATTCTTTAAGGGCATTAGCATAGCTGATGATTCCGCCATCAAAGACTTCGCTAGCCCCTGATTCTTGAGTGAGGTAGTAAGCGAGTAAGCCTCCTGTGCAGCTCTCTGCGGTGGTGATTTTTTGCTTAGAATCTGCTAAAAGCTGGATTATGCTTTGGGCGAGATTGGTGCTTGGAAAAATCTTGTTTTGGAAGGTTTGGCGGATTTCTTGCAAAAAGGATTCTAGAGTGTTTTTGGAATTTGCTTTAGCCTCTAAAATCTCTATCCCATGGGTTTTATTGGTGATTTGTAACTGGATTTGGTGGGTGTTTGCTAGAGGGCTTAGGAGCGCTAGGGCGCTTTGATAATCAAGCCCTAAAGGATACAAAAAAGTGTGATTGAACGAATTTTGTGGAATCATCTTTTGTGGAATCGTCGTGGGGCTTTGCAAAAGAATCGTGCAATCTTGGAGCTTGAATGTGTAGCTGCCTTTCTCTAAAGTGGGGGTTAGTAGAAAATTCTTTTCAAAATAATTTAAGATTCCATTGAATGTAGAATTATAAGCAAGAATCAAGAGATTTTGCGAGGTTTGTAGGGAGTGTTTGAGGATTTTAGAAAAATCAGCCTTGTTGGAGGCTGTGGAATCTGGCTGGTTTGTAAAATCGATTTTATTAGTGTCTGGGGAATCTATGGAATCCAAAAAATAAATGCAGTGGATTTTCCCAAAAAGATTTTGTGCGTAGCGAATTGCGTAGTTTTGCAATGGTTTAAAAGTGTAATTTTCCCCAATATAAAATAAAGTATTCAAAATCTTCTTCCTTATGTGTAATTTAATTTTTTGAATGGTAGAATATTTTAGCATATTTTATGACTTAAAGTCTTTGGAGGTGAGATATGAGTAAAACTTTGGTTGTGCGTCCTGAAGATGAGAGACCCAGTGAGGCTTATAATAAAAAAGGTAAGCTGAAGAAGGCTTTTTATGAAGAAGAGATTGAAAAACTTCAAATCGAACTCATTAAATTGCAAAATTGGGTTAAGAAGTATCAGAAAAAAATTATTGTGATATTAGAAGGGCGTGATGCAGCTGGGAAAGGTGGGACAATCAAAGCTTTAAGAGAGCATTTAAACCCGCGTGGTGCAAGAGTGGTAGCGCTGCAAAAACCAAGTGATGTGGAAAAAACGCAGTGGTATTTCCAACGTTATATTGATGAGCTTCCAAATGGTGGTGAAATCGTGTTTTTTGATAGGAGCTGGTATAATCGTGCTGGAGTGGAACGGGTGATGAATTTTTGCAGTAACGAGCAATACAAGGAGTTTATCATTCAAGTTTCACATTTGGAACAAATGCTAATTGAGAGTGGCTATATTTTGTTTAAATTTTTCTTAGATGTGGGGCAGGAGGAGCAGCGAAAGCGTATCGAATCGCGCAAAGATGAACCCTTAAAAAGGTGGAGGTTAAGTCCAATTGATGAGCTGTCTTTAAATCTATGGGAGGAATACACTGAAGCTTTTGAAAAAATGTTCTCACGCACACACACTCCTTTTGCGCCTTGGTTGATTGTGGATTCTAATGACAAAAAACGTGCAAGAATCAATCTTGCTAGAATCTTGCTTTCTAAAATTGATTATGAGGATAAAGACGCACAAAATGTGTGTTTGCTAGCAGACCCCGGAATCGTGTCGTATTATTCTAGTGTGCGAATGTTCTCTAAAGAGCCTGAGAGTGATTCTAAAAAAGCAAAAAAGAAAAAGAAAGATAAAAAATAGTCAATTCTGAAGCATAATTTTGCCTTTTTCCATTTGCAGTTTGCAAAAATACCTATTTAAGAGGGCTTTTTATGTGGTATTTTCTCTAATTTTCTTTAATTTTTCTTCGTTAAATATGCTTTTTGTTATCTCAATTTAAGTTATCTTAATATACAATACCCAATTCATTAGGCATTATGCTCTATAATTTACCTCAGGAGAAATTATGAATTGGTTTAAAAACTTAGGTATAGGCACGAAATTAGTCCTTTCAATCGGTATAATTATGGTTGTTGGTCTGGGTATTCTATCGACTGTTATTGTTGATAGGGTTGGTGACAATGTAGCTAAAACCGCCCAAGAGCTTGTTTTAGAAGATGCAAAAAGTATGGCTGGGAATGTTGAGGGGGTTATGAATGAAATGATAGCACTCAATAAAGCAGCAAAAAATCTTTTAGAAAGAGTTTTTACTACCACTGCACGATACAATATTTCTGCACAAACTCTTGATAATATAATGGTAAATACGCTTGATTCTAGTGCTTATGCGAATTATGGCTTTTTGTATTTGAAAAATCCATTAGGTTTTGAAAGCGATGGCAAGTTTCAAAGAATGAATAATGGTGATTATATGGCAGTTTGGCAAGATAGAGATGAAAATTCTATGGGTGATGTTGGCAATATCCCAGTTAATGGGAATGAAGATTGGATGGTTTTAACTAATACTTTAGCCGCTAAAGTTTCTGATAGAGCAAAGGTCTTTTTGGGTCAGCCAAGCAGATTTTCACTAGGTGGGAGAGAATTTATAGGAATTGGTATGGGAATGCCTCTTTTTGATTCTAATAATTCTCTTGTTGGAGTGGTTGGATTTGTCTTTGATTTTAATGAAGTTGCAAAAATTATTTTAGAAACATCAAGTGGGCTTTTTGAGGGGAGTTTGCCAGCACTGATTGAAGCAGATGGGACAATTATCGTTCATAAAAATCCAAGTCTTTTCCTTAAGAAAGTTCAAGAGGTTAATTCCAGACCTGAAACTAAAGAAACCTATAATGCGTTATTTGAAGGCAGAGATGGTGTGTTTGATTATGTCGCTACAAATGGCACATCAAGCTATGCTAGTGTGACAACACTTACGACTACTGGAGGATTTGTAAATTGGAGAATTTTAAGCACAGCACCTAAATCTTCCGTGCTTGCTTCTTTATATCAGTTAGAAGCTCTTATTGTTGTAGCTTCTGCTATTTTCTTAATTGTTGTAATGGTTTTTGTGTATTTCTATATTCGCAGAAATGTTTCTAATCGACTCCCAATTATTGTAGATGCCCTAGATAGAGCTTTCAAATTTATCAATCACGAAAGTAAAGAAGTGGAAACTATTAAGATTCATGCCAATGATGAACTAGGAACTATGGGGAAAATGATCAATACAAATATCGAAAAAACAAGATCTTCTTTGCTAGTTGATGCAGAGGCAATTAAAGAATCTGTGGAAACAGCTCAACAGATTGAAGCAGGAAATCTCACTGCAAGAATCAATAAAAATCCAGCAAATCCGCAGCTAATTGAGCTTAAAGAAGTGCTTAATAAAATGCTTGATGTTTTACAGCAAAAAATTGGAAGTGATACCAATGAGATTGCAAGAGTATTTGATTCTTATGTGAAATTAGACTTTACTACTGAGGTTAAAGACGCTAAAGGACGTGTTGAAGTTGTTACTAACACACTTGGTGAAGAAATTAAGAGCATGTTGCATGCAAGTGCCAATTTTGCTAAAGAGTTAGCAGCACGTTCTTTGGAGCTTAAAGAATCAATGCAAAAACTCACTGATGGTTCTCAAAGTCAAGCAAGCTCTTTGGAGCAATCTGCAGCGGCGATTGAAGAGATTAGCGCTTCGATGCAAAATGTGAGTGATAAGACAATGGAGGCAACAAGACAGGCAGAAGATATTAAAGAAATTGTTGGAGTGATTAAAGACATTGCTGACCAAACTAACTTGCTTGCACTTAATGCTGCGATTGAAGCAGCACGTGCTGGAGAGCATGGGAGAGGATTTGCAGTTGTTGCTGATGAGGTAAGGAAGCTTGCAGAGAGAACAGCAAAATCACTAGGTGAGATTGAAGCTAATGTCAATGTGCTAGTCCAAAGTGTCAATGAAATGAGTGAATCTGTTAGAGAGCAAACAGAGGGAATTGGACAAATCAATGAGGCGATTGCACAGCTAGAGAGTGCAACCCAAGATAATGTTAGTGTGGCTAATGCGACCAATGAAATCACTAGAAGTGTTGATGATATTGCTAAAAATATTCTTGATGATGTCAATAAAAAGAAATTTTAGCAATTTTTGAAGATGGCGTTAGAATTTAAGATAAAATTTAGCTATAATACCAAGTAGCATAAATTGAGTAATACAAAATGTTATTTTGCATAGTATAAAGAAAAAGAGATGAAAAAGATTTTCTCATTATCGTTGATTTTGTCAAGTGTGCTTTTTGCGGCGAATAACCAATTTGAAATTACCCCTCAAATTGGTGGAAGTTGGCATGTCAATAACCAAAGAATGGCAGATGATATTGATTTGTCTTATGGATTAAAAACTGCTGCAAGAGTGGCGCCTGAAGTGCTTGTGGAGTTGGGTTATGATTGGATTACACATGCCAAGCAGAGTATCCCTGATAACAAAACTTCTTTCAATCGCTATTATTTGAATGTGGTGAAAGAATTTGAAGTATGGCAAAATGTGTCCCCTTATATTTTGGGTGGTGTGGGTTATGAAAAGGTTTCTAATAATCTTCAAAGTTTAGATAGCACACCATTTGGTCAATATGGCGTTGGATTGCGTTGGGAAGCCTTTGAATATTTGCATTTCAAAACAGAATTAAGGCATTTGATGAGCTTTGATGGACGTAGCGATGTAGTCGCAATGCTTGGATTTGCTATTCCATTTGGATCTTTTAGAGAAGAAAGAGCAGAAGTTACCATGCAGGAGCCAAAGCCAGTACTAATTTTATCTCATATTCATAGTTTTAATGTGCAATTTGCTTCGGATTCTGCAGTTGTGGATCCTTCATATTTTGCAGAGATTGAGGATTTTGCAAAATATATGGAGCAGAATCCTGATAAAACTGCGATTATCAGTGGGCATACTGATAGCACAGAAAGTGCGGCTTATAACCAAAAACTTTCTGAAAAAAGAGCACAATCTGTAAAAGAAGAAATCGTTAAGCAAGGGATTGCACCAGAACGATTGGAAATAATAGGTTATGGTGAGGAAAAACCGATTGCTTCTAACAAAACCAAAGAGGGTAGGCAAAAAAATAGAAGAGTAGAAGCAGAAATTTACCACGTAAAATAAATCAATGCGACCTACAATTAAGCACAATATTGCAATTTATGCACCAAATATTCATTTAGAGATGAAAGAGGCAAAGAAGATTTGCGAAATTTTCATTTCTAGTAGCGCCACTATTAGAAGTTTGTCGATTAGGGCAATTTATTTTTCTTTTGAAAATATTAAACGCATTGATGAAGGCGCTATAATTTTGATAGCAAAAGTATTGTTAGCGCTACAAGATAAAGTTTCTGTTCCAGTAGCTTTCATAGGATATAATAAAGCTCAATTTGCAAAACTCAAAGCCCTTTTTCCTAATCGTAGTATCTCGCTTTTTAAAAATGATTCTATTGCAAGCTTTTTGCTTGGTATTCAAATGCCGCCTTTGCAGCAAAAAATCATTTATTATGACAATGATGGAATGATACAGACGCTGATTTCTCATGAGTTAAAAGTCAAAGGTTATGAAGTCATTTGCGTGAATAATCCACAAGTTTTTCTTGAAAAATATAAAGAATTTTCCGATAAAGCTTTTTATATTTATGATATTTATTTTGATGTTACGGAGAGTTTTATCCCCACAACCATACAAAATGGAATGGTGATTTACACACTTTATAAAAAAACAGATAGAAATATAGCGCTATATTTCAATCTTCAAGCCCATAATTCGAGGCTACGAGAGGGATATAGGGCATTTGTCTTTGATGTTAGTCAGATTCAGGATTTTAATCTTGGGGCATTGGATTTTATTATGTCTTTGGCTTTAAATAATGTGCGTTATGAAGCCTGTATCGCGATTTGTGGTTTGGAAAACCTTAATAGAGAAAAAAAGGATTTATGTAAGCGTAGCGGGATTTACTTTTTTGCTA
Source organism: uncultured Helicobacter sp. (assembly GCA_944325475.1). Lineage (GTDB taxonomy): Bacteria > Campylobacterota > Campylobacteria > Campylobacterales > Helicobacteraceae > Helicobacter_D. The sequence continues at coordinate 665 of CALVAF010000176.1, read as the reverse complement.
ATCTTCAAGAATGCAAGGAGGATTTGCGAATTAAAGAAGCCATTAAAAAACACCAAGCTTTTCAGCAGAAACGTAAAGGGCTTACCAAACAGCTTGTTGCACAACTTCCAGTGTTTATTAATGCTGCTATTGAAACCTTTTCTTCGCTTAGTGGAGGAGAGGCAAAGAAGAAGGATTATAAGGTAACAATTTATAATAAAACTGGGCAAAAGGACATTATGGGGGCAATGATTAGCTTTGAAGGCGATGTGAGCGGAATTGTAACGCTTTGTTTTAGCAAAGAAATTGTTAAGAAAGCGTCTTTGATGCTGCTTGGTGAGGAATCAAAGAGCGATGAGGAATTGCTTGATGTTATTAAGGAATTTACCAATATCATCGCAGGACGTTCCAAGACGATTTTATCAGAGCATAATCTCTCTATTGGGATTTCTTTGCCTAAGGCATGCAAAAGTGAAGAGGAAATCGCACAAATGCTTGTGGGTAAGCATGGTGTGCAGGTGGATTTACTTTTGAATGATGAACCTTTGGTTTTATTTTTGGCGAATTAAAAATCTCTCTAAAATTACCATTGCTGCAAGACTATCTAAAGTGCCATCTTTCTTTTTGTTTTTTTTGCTTCCTTGCATTCTTTGGAGAGCCTCAAAAGAGCTAAAGGATTCATCAAT
>CALVAF010000175.1 GCA_944325475.1 uncultured Helicobacter sp. | reverse complement strand
ATGTTGGTAGATGAGGTTTGTAATGCTTCTAAAGCAGTAAAAAATCAAAAGCGCAACCCCAAAAAACACAACAAAATGATAGGTGGAATCAAAATTAAGAAGATGATAAAAGTATGCAAAATAAGGTTTGTTCTCTATCAAGGAAAAATCGCTTGCTACCGAAATAAAAGGAGCGATAGCAGAGATTCCTATTAGCTCAATGAGCGAGACAATGAGCGAGACAATGAGCAAAAAATAGATGTAGATTCTATCGCGTGGGGAGAGAATCATTTGGAGTTTTGCAAACATATCTACCTTTTTTGTAAAAAATTTTTGGAATTATAGAATAAGCTTGGTATGAAGTTTTTTAATTTTGGGGGAATTTTTGATGAAGTTTGGAATTTAGGTTAGGGATTAATTAAAATCAATTGGATCAATGTCAATTTCACAAGGATAGTCTTTGATAGGCAAAAGGGCTTGGTGTAGGGCTTTGCTATTTTTAGAGCGGAGTAAAATCACATAACGCCATTTGTTTGCGATTTTTTCAATCGGGGCAATTCCATAGCCGACAATCTCGATTAGATTTTCTTTGTTTTTTGGGAGTGTAGTTAGAATCCCTTGCATAAGTTTAAGGGCAATTTCTTGGTTTTTGTGAGAAATTTTGATGAGGGCTAGACGCACAAAGGGTGGATAGAGGTGCTGCCTGAAGTTTAATTCTTCTTGCAAAAAAACTTCATAATCACTAAGGTAGCTTTTGAAAAAATCTTCTTGCAGGGTTTGGATAAGCACTTTGCCATTTTCCTTGCGTCCGCTTCTGCCTGATAGCTGAAACATTAATGAAAGGGCTTTTTCTCTGGAGCGATAATCGCTTCCTTTAAGGATATAATCTAGCCCCAATGCTACGCTTAGGGAGACATTGTGGTAATCATGTCCTTTGGATAGCATTTGCGTGCCTACAAGAATATCAATTGTGTGCCTATTGAAGTCTTTTAGAGTTTGTGTGAGCTTTTTTTGCGTGGTGATTGAATCTCTATCAAAGCAGGTAATGTTAGCTTTTGGGAGTTCTTTGATGAGATTTTTAGCAAATTCTTGTGTGCCAATTCTTAGTGAGTTTAAGGTTCCCCCACAAAGCGGACAGAGCTTAGGAATTGGGCTTGTGTAGTGGCAATAATGGCATTTCAGCGAGGAATCTTTGCTGTGCAAACTCATTGAAACGCTGCAATTTGGACATTGGATATTATTCCCACAAGTGCTGCAAAGTAGGTGCTTGAAATTTGCCCTTGTAGGCAAAAACACAATAGATTGTTTGTGGTTTTGGAAATTTTCTTTGAGATTTTCTAGTATAAAGGGGTGTGATTCTTCGCTACTATGACAAAAGAGGAATTGCCTTTGGCTTTTGTGATAAGTGCCTTTTAGTCTAAAAATGCTTTGGGTTTGGTGGAATTTATAATAGGTGGTTGTAAGCGGTGTGGCGCTGCCTAGTAGGATTTTAATGTTTGCTTCTTTGGCTAGATAAAGGGCGATATCTCGGGCGTTGTAGCGTGGAGCGGAAGTGGATTTATAAGCATCATCATGCTCTTCATCAATGATGATTAGCCCCAAATGTGCTAGGGGTAAAAAGAGGCTAGAGCGCGCACCTGCTAGGATTCGGATTTCTTCATTATGGATTTTTTGGAGGATTTCTTTGCGTTTTTTAGCACTTAATTTAGAATGCCAAAAGGCTAAAATATCCCCAAAAACAGCAGTCAAACGCTTTTCCATTTGGGGCGTGAGTGCGATTTCTGGCATAAGCAAAAGAGCATTTTTGGATTGTTTTAGGGTTTGACTGAGTAGGTGGATATAGATTTCTGTTTTGCCACTTCCTGTGTCGCCAAAGAGTAGGGAGCTTTGATTGGAGTTGATGAAATCAAGGGCTTTTTTTTGTTTGGGACTTAGACTTGGCATGGGAAAATCAAGGCTTTTAGGTGGAATCACAGCAGTGGAATTTTTTTTAAAAGGTGTGAAGATTCCATATGCAAGGGGGCGTGAGGTGCAATAATAACTAGTAATAAACTCAGCAAGATTGATTTGATTTTGAGAGAAATATTCTTGTGTGGATTCTAGGAATTTGCATTCAAAGCTAGGCTTAGGGCAAGGCTTTAGCACAACAGCATTTTTGGTGCTTTTTAGCAAAGGAGCTTGCACGATAGTGCCATTTTCAAGAGGGCTTGTAGAGGCATAGATAAGTAGGGGGGATTTTTGCTTTAAAATAGCAACAAGATAGTAAAACAAAGTTTTAAGAATTTTGGTGGGATTGTAGGGTTTGTGTGGCTTTTTGGATAGCGGTTTTGAGGGTGTTTGAGGTTTCAGAAGCCTCTAGGAATGCCTTTAGCAAGTCTTTTGGGTTGATGTTTTGACTATCATCAAGTAGCTTTTTTAGTGATTGTAGTGTCTCTTCTGAAATCTTTTGAGTTGGGATATCATAATGCCTCCCAACAATGCAAACACGTAAAATGTTATCCATTAGCGACCAAGAACATTTTGAATTTTATTGAAAACACCTTCTAGCTCTCTTTCTTTTGCGCTAATTTCATCATAGAGTGAGCTAATCTCTGTGTTTTTAGCTTCATTTTCGGCTTTTAAAAGCACGATTTGCTGTCTTAGTTGTTGATTTTCATCACGCATTTTTTGTAACTCCTCCACTAAGTCATTGACACCCTTTAGGAGTTTGCTTGAAATATTTTGTGCTTCTTCCATTGTTTAAAACCTTAATTGTTTGTGAGTGAAAAATATATTTTAGCATTATTTTTTAAAAATTAGGGAAGTTTTTTGGAGTTTTTGTTAAGAAAATAAAAATTTTATAATTTTTTTAAAAGTATTTTAATGATTTTAGAAGGGAGATATTGGAGGAAAAAGCCTTTTTATGGGTTAATCTAAACTTAATCCAAGCCATGATTTTTGATGATATAAAGGTAATTTAAAGGATATGGGCAATGATGCCTAAGCAACTATCATAAAGGCAAAATATAGGTTATTCAAATTGTGATTCTAAGGAAGGATAGTTAAAGCAATAGAAAAAGAGCTTTGATTGGTTATTTTTGTAAGTAGTAAATAGAATTTATATAGTAAAAATAGCACAATGATTTAGTAGCTACAATAATGCTAATTATGCTAGCTCCAAGTTTTGCTTTTGCTATTTTAGAGGGTTTGGAATGTCTTAAATCTCAAATGGATACCTTTTGTCATTGCTGATGATTTTGATGTCAAGCATGACTTTGCATATTGTGACTCCTTTTAAAAAGTGAAATGGTTTTGATTTTTAAGTTTGCATTTTTTACTTACCAATTCTTACTAATCTTGTTTGGAATCTAAAATTTTTGATTATAATTCCAAATTAAGTCTTTGTAAATCTCACAGCAATCTCGCAAATAAAAAGGAAGCAAATACCATGCAAAAATTTGTCTTGAACTCGCCTTATAAGCCAGCAGGGGACCAGCCACAAGCCATAGAAAAGTTAAATGGGTTTATCAAAGGTGGCTCGCAATACCAAACTTTAATTGGCGTTACAGGCAGTGGGAAGACCTTTTCAATGGCGCACATTATTCAAGAACTTCAAATGCCAACGCTCATAATGACGCATAATAAAACCCTAGCAGCACAGCTTTTTAGCGAGTTTAAAGGATTTTTTTCTAAAAATCATGTGGAGTATTTCATCTCACATTTTGATTATTACCAGCCAGAAGCGTATATTCCGCGGCAGGATTTGTTTATCGAAAAAGATTCGAGTATTAATGAAGAGTTAGAGAGATTGCGATTGAGTGCGACAACCTCACTTTTAGCCTATGATGATACCATTGTGGTAGCCAGTGTTTCGGCAAACTATGGTTTGGGGAATCCAAAGGAATATTTGGAGATGATAGAGAAGTTTGAAGTGGGGAGTAGCTATAATCAAAGGCAAATGTTGTTTCGGCTTGTAGAAATGGGCTATAAACGAAATGATTCCTTTTTTGATAGGGGGGATTTTCGCGTTAATGGCGAGGTGGTGGATATTTATCCGGCATATAGTGAAGATGAGGTGGTGCGGCTAGAGTTTTTTGGAGATGAGCTAGAGAAAATTATACTTTTAGAGAGCATTGATAAAAAGCCTCTAAAAACTTTAGAATCTTTTGTGCTTTATGCGGCAAATCCTTTTATTGTCGGGGCTGATAGGCTAAAAGTGGCAATCAAGAGCATTGAAAAAGAGCTTGCAGAGCGCTTAAATTTTTTTAAAAAAGAAAATAAAATGGTGGAGTATGAGCGGCTAAAATCCCGTACAGAGTTTGATTTAGAGATGATAGAATCCACAGGGATTTGCAAAGGTATTGAGAATTATGCGCGGCATTTGACGGGCAAAGCTCCCGGTGAGACACCTTATTCGCTGCTAGATTATTTTGCGCAAAAAAACAAGCCTTATTTGCTCATTGTTGATGAATCGCATGTGAGTTTGCCGCAATTTGGGGGAATGTATGCAGGCGATAGAAGTCGCAAGGAAGTGCTTGTGGAATATGGATTCCGTTTGCCTAGTGCGTTGGATAATCGCCCTTTGAAATATGAGGAGTTTATCCATAAAGCCTCGCATTTCCTCTTTGTCTCTGCAACCCCAGCACAAAAGGAATTGGAGTTAAGTGGGAATCACATTGCAGAACAGCTTATCCGCCCAACAGGACTGCTAGACCCGCTTTATGAGGTTTTGGGAGTGGAGAATCAAGTTGAGGTGCTTTATGATGAGGCAAAAAAGGTGATTGCAAAGGGTGAGAGGGTGCTCGTAACGGCATTGACTAAAAAAATGGCAGAAGAGCTGACGCGGTATTATAGCGATTTGGGGTTAAAGGTGCGGTATATGCACTCTGAAATTGATGCGATTGAACGCAATCAAATCATTCGAGGGCTTAGGGTTGGGGAGTTTGATATTTTGGTGGGAATCAATCTTTTGCGAGAAGGGTTAGATTTGCCTGAAGTGTCTTTAGTGGCGATTTTGGACGCGGACAAAGAGGGATTTTTGCGTAGTGAGACAAGTTTGATTCAGACTATGGGACGTGCTGCACGTAATGTCCATGGTAGGGTTTTGTTATTTGCCGATAAAATCACACCTTCGCTTAAAAAAGCTATGGAGGTTACAGACTATCGGCGAGGCAAACAAGAAGCCTTTAACAAAGCCCATAATATCACGCCACAAAGCGTTTCAAGAAAACTTGATGAAAATCTCAAGAATCAAGATTTGGGAATGCTCTATGAAAGGGCTAAAAAGAAAGAGAAAATGCCAAAAATGGAGCGAGAGAAGCTCACTAAAGAGCTTACTAAAAAAATGCATGAGGCAGCTAAAAGGCTTGATTTTGAGGAAGCAGCACGGCTTAGAGATGAGATTGCAAAAATGCGGAATCTATAAGGATTTAAGAAAGATTTTTTTATAATTTTGAGATTTTAAGCTAAGGATTTGTATGGTTCAAGTTACTGGACTTTCAATGCATTATGCGACAAAAAAACTTTTTGAAAATGTGAATTTAAAGCTAGATAAGGGTAAGCGATATGGGTTTATTGGGGCAAATGGTGCGGGAAAATCGACTTTTTTGAAAATCTTAAGTGGTGAGATTGAGCCAAGTAGTGGGGATATTGCTTTTGAGAGTGGGGCGAGACTTGGGGTTTTGGGGCAGAATCAATTTGCCTTTGAGGAATTTAGCATTAAAGATTGCGTGCTTTATGGGAATAAACGGCTTTATGATGCGGTGAAAGAAAAGGAAAAGCTTTATGAGGCGGGGGACTTTAGTGATGAGGTCAATGAGCGTCTAGGTGAGCTAGAGATGGTTTGTGCTGAAGAGGATCCTACTTATGAATATGATGTGCAGATTGAAAAGATTTTAGAAGATTTAGGATTCTCTGCTAAGATTCATCAAGAGCTTATGAAAACGCTTACTGGTGGAGATAAGTTTAAGGTGCTTTTAGCACAAGTGCTGTTTCCTAAGCCTGATATTTTATTTTTAGATGAGCCGACAAACAACCTTGATTTAAGGGCAATTAGCTACCTTGAGGAGCAGCTAAGGCGGCATGAGGGGACTTTGGTGGTGATTAGCCATGATAGGCATTTTCTAAATAGCGTTTGCACGCATATTTTGGATTTGGATTTTAGGAGTGTGAGAGAGTTTAGCGGGAATTATGATGATTGGTATATTGCTTCTACTTTGATTGCAAAGCAGCAAGAGGCTGAGCGGAATAAAAAACTTAAAGAAAAAGAGGAGTTAGAATCCTTTATCGCACGTTTTTCAGCAAATGCCTCTAAGGCAAAACAAGCCACAAGCCGTCAAAAACAACTAGAAAAACTTGATATTCAAGCCCTAGAAGTTTCTAGTCGCAGGGATCCTAGTATTGTTTTTAGGGTGAATCGCCAAATGGGCAATGAAGCCTTAAATATAGAAAAGCTAAATTTTAGTTATGGGGATTTGTGCGTGTTAAAAGATTTATCGCTTGATATTTTACCCGGTGATAAAATCGCTCTTATTGGCAGAAGGGGGGTTGGTAAAAGCACCTTTTGTGAGCTAATTTGTGAAAATCTCAAGCCTCAAAGTGGCGTGATTAAATGGGGGGTGACGATTGAGAGAGGGTATTTTCCCCAAAACACCACCGAAGTGATTAAGGGAGAGGAAACACTCTATGAGTATTTGCGTAGGTTTGATAAAAAAAGAGAAGCCGCGGAGATACGCAATGCGTTAGGCAGAATGCTTTTTAGCGGAGAAGAGCAGGAAAAAAGTGTCGGGTCGCTAAGTGGTGGCGAGAAGCATCGTATTATGCTTAGCAAACTCATGCTTGAGGGGGGAAATTTTTTGGTGCTTGATGAGCCGACGAACCATTTGGATTTAGAAGCAATTATTGCGTTGGGTGAGGCACTTTATAAATATGGTGGCAATGTGATTTGTGTGAGTCATGATAGGGAACTCATTGATGCCTTTGCAAATCGTATTATTGAGTTTAAAGATAATAATGAAGTCATAGATTTCCGCGGAAGCTATGAGGAATATCTCGCCTCAGAGGGCTTGGAATAAGGTAGCTAAGGTGCTTTATGGATAGTTTGCATCAAGCTTTAGAGGATTTTTTAAAAATGCGTCAATAAAATCATTTCAAACTAAATATCTCATTAAACCCAAAATTCTTCAACAAATAGCTTTTGTTGGTAATAAGCTAGTAGAAATGTTTGGGGGTTGCCACAGAGATTCTTTAAGTATGAATTTATCAAGATTTCAAAGACTTTAAATCTAAATTTAATGCTTTGTTAATGCATGATATTTGTTTATTTTGCAGCGGGGCGACTTAATGGGGTGTTGGGTAAAATAACATGTATTGAAAAGTTAATGGGTTATATAAGAGAAGAGGGTGCTTTTTTATTAATTTGGAAGCCTTCATTGGAGTTTCTTAATTGTTATTATTTTTAGGGGCATGATGATGATTTTAGTCAAGAGTGTCTTGATTAGAGGTGTTTTATTCTCTAAGTCGAGGCTAGAGATTCTAAGTGAGATTAATTATGTAAAATCAGCAAATTTTTTAGAAGATACTTAGTCTTTAGGAGCTTTGCTATTTGGTGGGAGAGAGATAGGTGTGATTGATTTGGTAAAAGCAAAAAATTATATCAGTGATAAGTTGTTGAAGGATTGAGGGATATTTCCTTTTTGTGTTTTTTGTTTCAAAATTTTTCAAAGGAATTGCAGTATTAGGAATTTTTACTCAAAAACTATAAAGCATCATTAAATTTTGGTAAGATTTTGGCTATTAATGATTTTAAGGAGTATTTATGACAGAATTTTTTAGTTTGTTTTTTGGTTGGGTTAATGACTATCTTTATACCTATATTTTGGTTTTTGCATTGCTTGCCTGTGGGATTTATTTCACGTTTGGCACAAGAGGGATTCAGTTTCGCTTTTTGCCACAGATTTTTAAGATACTAAGGGAAAAATCCCATGAAGAGCATGTTTCACCCTTTGGTGCATTGATGATTTCGACAGCTTCACGCGTTGGGATAGGCAACATTGTTGGGGTTTCAGTGGCAATTAGTATGGGTGGTGTTGGTGCGCTATTTTGGATGTGGATTACTGCAATTTTAGGTGGTGCAAGTGCGTTTGTAGAGAGTACATTAGCTCAAGTGTATAAGCGCAAAGATGGCGAATATAATTATAAAGGGGGTCCAGCTTATTATATCGAAAGCGCTTTGGGTTCTAGGGCTTTTGGAATCGTGTTTGCAGTGTCACTGATTTTATGCTTTGCATATGGATTTAATGGATTACAGGCTTACACGCTCACTTCGATTTTTGAAATTTATGTGGGGAGTGAATCATTTCAAAATGGTTATTTTAGAGTTTTTATGGGGATTTTGCTTGCGCTTTTAGTTGTGGGATTTTTCTGTGGCAAAAACAAATCTTCAGCGATTATTAGCTCCATTCTAGTGCCGATTATGGCGATTGGTTATTTTATTGTTGCAGTCATTGTAATTGCAAGTAATATTGAAATGATTCCGAGTGTTTTTGGGCATGTGCTTGAGAAGGCGTTTGATTTTGAAGCGATTTTTGGGGGATTTGCAGGAAGTGCAATGGTAATTGGAATCAAGCGAGGATTGTTTTCTAATGAAGCAGGCATGGGTTCTGCGCCTAATGCCGCAGCTGCAGCACACACAACTCACCCTGCCAAACAAGGAATGGTGCAGACTTTTTCGGTGTTTATTGATACAATTATTATTTGCTCAGCAACGGCTTTTATGGTGCTTTGTTCGCAAGAAAATCTTGAAGGGTTGCAGGGAATGATGATTATGCAAAAAGTAATGCAGGGGCATTTTGGTGCATTTGGCTTGCATTTTGTGAGTGTTGCGGTGGTGCTTTTTGCTTTTACTTCTTTGATTGGAAATTATTTTTATGCACAGGTTAATTTTAAATTTATCACTCAAAGTAAAATGGCTTTGAATGTGTTTCGTGCCAGCGCAGTGATAATGGTGTTTTTGGGTGCACAAATTGATTTTGGCTTAGCATGGGATTTAGCTGATGTGTTTATGGGGCTTATGGCATTAACTAATATCGTGGCGATTTTGCTATTAGGGAAGATCGCAATTGTGGTGCTAAAAGACTATGAAAAGCAAAGAAAAGCAGGGAAAGATCCGCAATTCAAAGCTGCTGATGTGGGAATCCAAAATACAGAATGTTGGAAATAAGGGGCTAGAGGTTATCTCAAGCTCTCTACATAAGCCCCAACATCTTCCATATCTTTTTTGGTGTATCGTTGGGCAATTTGATTTTTTACAAAGCGAGATTGTCCTTGGAAGCTCTGGTTTTGATAGCTTTTAATCTCATTGACAATGTCTTGGGCTTTCCAAGTGTTAATGGGGGCTTGTTTGGCTACGGAAATTTCGCCCTTTTCTCCATGACAGCTTGCACAATCGCGTTCATAGAGTTTTTTGCCCTTTTCAAGATTGGCTTGTTTGCTAGAGGGTGTGACCTTACCTGTGCCAATGAGGCTTTCTAAAAAGCTTCTTTCTTGAGTCGTTAAATCTGCATCTTCCCTTATCACTTGAATATCTTTAGAGCCTAAATTCTTGGAATATTTTTTTAAAATTGCCTTAATTTCTTCTCCAAATTCTCCTTTTAACTCAAAACAGACGCATTCATTAGCGTTAAGTAGGCTAAGACTTAAGAGGGTAGAGGCAAAGATTTTCTTTATCATAATGTTCTCCTAAAAACTTAAATAGCGGTATTTTGCCAAAAAAATACTAATTTTGTCGTTAATTATTAAAAATTAAAAGCTACTTTTAGTTACGATATTTTATAATTTTACTGCCTGAGTGGGACGTGATTTTATTTTTTGGAGTCCAACACATATAATATTGCTGGTTGCATAGATTTTTTTGTGTGATGGTGTTTTCGCTATTAGTCTCTTAAGTTGAGACGAGAATCTGCCGCCTAATAAAAAACTTGTGGCTAGAATCCTTAACTTTTAGGGCTTACACAATTATAAACGCTCACTTGGGTTTTTAGTTTTTGTAATTTCTAAGGCTTTTAGGCATTGTAAAAATTAAAATAAAGGGCTGTGAAATATGGAAATTGTTATCGTTGGAAGTGGCGGTAGAGAGTATTCTATTGGGTTAGCATTGCAGAAAGAATGCAGGATTGATGGGATTTATTTTTATCCCGGAAATGGGGCGACAAGTAAGCTT
>CALVAF010000174.1 GCA_944325475.1 uncultured Helicobacter sp. | reverse complement strand
GGGCGCTTTTATAGTTTCGTGTCTCTTGCAAAAAAGGAAATCTCTCACAAAGCTTAAAATATTCCACGAAATTTTTTGCCTTGAATTCTTTGTCAGCTTGGTGAAATTTATCAATATTTTTTAGGAGAGTGATGATAGTTTCTTTTTTGTCTTTAATATTAGCAAAGGGCTTAAGTAATTCTTGCACTTTTTTGGTATTGTGTTGGACATCTTGAGCGAGTAGTTTTTTGGTAAGTTCAAAGGTTTTTTCCCATAATTCTTCAAGTTGCGCATAAGCTATGGTATTTTGCAAATAAGGATATTCTTTAATGAGGTCATAAGCCTCGGCATAATTTTTTCTTTCAATGAGGTCCATAAAACGTGCTACGCTTGCCTTTTGTTGCAAATAATGATCAAACTCTTCTTTTTTATTTGAATCAAGCATAAAGGGTTCTACAAGACTTTGTGCTTCTTCAAGTTTGTTTTTTGCTAGCAAATCAATGGCTTCTAAAAGCCTATCTTTCCATAGAAAATCAAGTTTCTCTTTATATTGAGGGAGAATTTGAAGGAAAAGATTTTTTTCTTTAATGAGTTTAAAGCAGGAATTTAAATCATCTTGGGCAAGATATTCTAGCATTTCTTCTTTCCCAATATCAATTTGCGCAATTTCAATAGCGCCATTAGAATACCCTGTATATAAAACATTTTTATCTAAAAAAAGTGCGGTTGTCCCCGTGTATTCGGATGGAATCACATCAACTATGGAAGTGTCGCTAATCCGAACAAGTCTTAAAGGTTTGTATTTCCCGCCGATGATTGCAAATTCCTCGCCGGGAAGTTTTTGACAAGTAGTAACCCACGCATTTTCAAAAATATTTTGGGAGAGATATTTTTCTTCGCGTATATCATAGGTAAAAATTCCGCTTTGGGTGGTGCAAAATATTTTTGTATCATTATCATAAAAAAAGGCATCTTCTACAACAAAATCAGTTTTAAGGTCTAAAATTTTTACATTTTTTAAAATATCAAAGATTACTGCAGTTTTTGCAAAACAAGCACTAAAGATAAGCATCCCACTTTCACTAAAAGCAATAGAGGAGACATAATCAGGAAAAGGTGGTAAGCTTAGTAATAGGTGATGGTTTTCATTTAGATAGATCAGTGTTCTGCCATCTTCTCCCCCAGTGGCTAGATAGTAATCATCGTAAGAAAAGGCGATTTTAGAGATTCTAGACTTTTGCCAATCAAGTGAGGCAATAGGGATAATTTCGGGTTTGGTTTTTAGTATAATTCCTTTGGAAGTTGATGCAAAGCCAATGGCGACTTTGCCATTTTTGTGCGAAATAGCAATGGATTTGCTAAAGGAATGTAGCGGTTCGGTGTTTTTTGAAAGCTGTAAATGTTGGTCAATGACATTCTCTTGGATAGAAAAACTAGCGATATTGTAGAAATTATCCACACAAATAACAGAATCTTCATTGGTGGCAATCCCTAAGACACTTCCAATAAGTTTTAATTTGTTTCTTAGCTGAAACATAAGGCACCTTTGTAAGAATAAAATTATTTGAAAATTTTTATTTATTATACTTGTTTATCTCTAAATGACAGCTTTATAAAAGCAAAGATTTATTTTTGTGTAACCAAAATATGTTAAAATTCCGCCGACCCTTTCATCTAGTGGCCAAGGATAATGCCCTTTCACGGCAGCAACGGAAGTTCGAATCTTCCAAGGGTCGCCAATTATCCCTTCCCTTTAAATTTCTCCATAGTTACATTGGTGCTTGAGCTAATGTCTTTGCGTTTGAGCACTTTGAAAAAAGTCAGGTAGAGAATCTTGCAATCTAGCCAAAAGCTAATGTGTTTTACATAATAAATATCAAGCTGGAATTTCTCTTCCCATGAGATGGCATTGCGTCCATTGACTTGCGCCCAGCCGGTGATTCCGGGCTTGACATCGTGACGTTTTGCTTGTTCTTTATTATAAAGCTTAAGGTATTCTACTAGAAGCGGACGGGGTCCTACAAAGCTCATCTCACCTTTTAAAACATTAAAAAGCTGTGGGAGTTCATCAAGACTGCTTTTGCGGATAAATTTCCCAAAGCCCTTAAGTCGAAATTCATCGCTAAGTAACTCGCCTTTAGAATCCCTCTCATCACTCATTGTGCGGAATTTGTAGATTCTAAAGATTTCCCCCTTTAGTCCTGGTCGCTCTTGAGTAAAGAGTATAGGCGAACCAAGCTTGAGTTTGATAAGTAGAGCTAACGCTAAAATAATGGGTGAAGAAAGAATTATCAAAACAAATGCGAGTAAAAAATCCAAAATAGGTTTAAGGAATCTAGGATACATTTTTTACCTCTTTGTAGAGTTTAAGATAGGATTTCACAATGGATTTGGTGTCAAATTCTGCACAAATTTTTTTGCGACTATTAGCGCCAAATTTTTCTCTTAAATCCTTATCTTGTGCGAGTTTGAGGATTTTTTGTGCGAGAATTTCACTTTCTTTAATAGGCACCAAAAAGCCGTTTTCTCCATCATAGACAACTTCTTTGCAGCCAATGGCATTGGTGGTGATGATAGGCTTTGCCATACTTCCAGCCTCTAAAAGTGTGCGGGGAATCCCCTCTCGATAGCTTGGAAGTACGAAAATATCACAGATTCCAAGTAGCTCTTTAATATCGCTTCTCTCGCCTAGATATTGCACTTGTGTTTGATTTTCTAAAAATTCTTTGTTAATGGGTGCGATATTGCCCTCATCAATCCCTCCTACATACAAAAAATGTAGCCTAGAATCCGCTTTTTTTACAAGCTTTGCTGCGGTATAATATTCTTTTACCCCTTTGTGTAAAATCGCCCTTGCTATCATCAAAATAACAATAGAATCTTGCGGGATTCCTAGCCTTTTTTTGAGGGCTTGATTTTCTTGATTTTTGGGTGTTGGGGCAAAAAAATCTGTGTCGATTCCAGAACCTTTGATAAGAATGGTTTTTGCGTGTGGCACTAAGCCTTTTTTGACATAGAGTTCTAAATCATCTTGATTTTGAAAAAGCACTTTTTTAGCGATTTTAAAGGCAAGAAAATTCAGTCTTTCAATGAGGATTCTAAGCAGCGTGGTTTTAAAGGATTTTTGGATATAAAAGCTTCCAAGCCCCGTAAGCGAGTTTATCACACAAGGAATCTTGGCTAATTTGGCAGCAAAAGAGCCATAAATATTGGGTTTTAGCATAAAGGTATGGAGAATATCAGGCTTTTCTTTTTTGAGGATTTTAGCAATGTTTTGAATTGTTTTTAAGGCTTTAAAGGGATTTAGACTGCTACGTTCTATGGGGTAGTCTATGGCTTTGATTTTATATTTAGCAAATTGCGAAAAGTATTCGCCTTTTGGTGTGAGAGCTAGGACTTCATTTCCAGCTTTAACTAAGGCAATCATTACAGGAAGTCGGAAGCGATAGAGGTTTGAATCGGTGTGGGAGAGAAAGATGATTTTCAAAAAAAAACCTTTAAGTCCAAAATGTGGCTAAAATTATACCATTTTTATTTTTTGAGACCTTTTTATTGTGTTATAATTTTAATTTTTAAGGTGCTTTGATATGGAAGAGGAATTTATAAATGAAGATGAGGATTTTTTAAACAAGCCTGATTATGAATCTGTGGTGCAACGGGTTTGTCAAAATATCGATTCAAGCAATGGAGTGATCAAAGAGCTAAAAAACCAGCAAGCAAATGTTTTGCTAGAGACAACAAGCAAGATGATTCTTGATAAAAGTGGTTTGGTGCATTCTGGGAATCTCTACTCTAGCGCAGCTTATAGCGCTTTGCTTGCGGTTAATCACCCCAATGCCATTATTATTGGTGTGGAGATGAAATTTCTAGCCCCTATTGAGCTAGGCAATGAAGTGCTATTTAAAGCGCAAAGTCTGCACGAGGATACCAAAAAGAGAGAAGTGAAAGTAGAAGGCTTTGTGCTAGATATTAAAATTTTTGATGCGCTCTTTTCAGTGGCGGTGCTTGATAAGCATATTCTTAATCTCCACATTAGCAAAGAAATGGAAAAAAGGATGGGATAATGCGAGTAGATTTACACAATCACACAAGCCTTTGTAAGCATGCGAATGGGACTATGGAGGAATACATACAAAAAGCAATCGAGCAGAAAATTGATGTTTTTGGGTTTTCTTGCCACAATCCTATGGAGTTTGATAGGCAGTTTCGTATGGAGTTTGAAGAGCTATCTTTTTATGTGGAGGAAATTCAGCGATTAAAGGCAAAATACGCCTCACAGATTGAAATTAAAATGGCATTAGAGATTGATTTTCTGCCCCGTTTTTTAGAAGAGAGGGTTTTTGATTTGCCGCTAGATTATCGAATTGGGGCGGTGCATTTTCTAGGAGATTGGGGGTTTGATAATCCTGAGTTTATCCGAGAATACGCAAGACGTGATATTAATGTTTGCTGGGAGCAGTATTTTGAAGCTACCAAGCAAATGGCAGAAAGTGGGAAATTTGACATTGTGGCACATATGGATTTGCTAAAGGTTTTTAACTACCGCCCCACAAAAGATTTGCGAAAAAATATAGAGTCTGCGTTAAAAGCAGTCAAAAAAGCTAATATGGCAGTGGAGATAAACGCTGCTGGATTGCGTAAGGAAGTCAAGGAGCAATACCCCTCAAAAGAGATTTTGGAGATGTGCTATGGGCTTGAGATTCCTATTGTTTTTAGCAGCGATGCGCATTCTATAGAGCAAATTGGCTTTGCAAGAGAGGCTCTAGAAGGGCTTGCTAAAGAAGTGGGTTACACCAAGTGTGCGGCTTATACAGCACGCGATAGGGAGTTAGTGGAGTTTTAATTTTAATTTATTGGTGGGATTTTTAAGAAAAAATATTTCATACCATTTGGAATACCGATAAAAATTATGTCAAACTACACTTGAAGTTAAAATGCTAGAAATTCAAAAAGACTTTGAAGTTAAGATGTGAGACAATCAAGCAAGTTTTGGGGTAAAAAAGTAAAAATGAGCCATGGGAGCAAGAAAATAGCGTTTTTAGAAATGTAAAAGAATTCAAAAAGCATTTTGAAGCAAAAGTTAGAATCCAATTTGAATTTAAATTTGATGTGGTGGTGCTTGAAAACCCTAAAAGCTTTGCAGGTTGGCTAATGCCTTTTGTGCTGTATGGGATTTTAAAAATGCAGGTAGGAAATGGAGGTTTATGGGGAAATTTGTCGTGTCAATCCAAGCTTGAAACTTCCAAAAATTGAAGAATATAAAGATTATCAAGAAGTCTTTAAGGAAGAAAAGGAAATGAGGCTTACAAAGTGGGTGTTTGCGAGGCTTATAAAATGGCATATTCAAGGAAGTTGGGTTTTCTTTTGAGTTTGTAATTGGAGCTAATTACTTATTTGTGATTTTTGTTCGGTTTTGTAAAGCCAGATAAACACTTCCACAACGGCTTTATAAAGTTCAGGTGGAATCTCCTCATCAAGATCCAAATGAATGAGTGAATCCACCAAAGCCTTGCTTTGAAAAAGTGGAATGTCATACTCCTTAGCTTTTTCGATGATTTTTTGTGCGATGAGACCTTCGCCTTTGGCGAGGATTTTTGGAGCACGATGTTTGTTTTGTTCATAGGCTAGAGCAACAGCTTTTTGTGTTGGTGGTAGCGGCATTTAGTAGCTCCCTAGGATCCTATCGACCTTTTCCCAAGTGAGGCTAGAATCTTGTTTGTGAGATAAGAAATGCTGCACCATTCGTGCAAACATATCTGTTTCAATATTGACTTTCATTCCGAGTTTGTAGTTCCCAAAAAGGGTGGTTTGAAGCGTATGGGGAATGAGTGTTAAACGTATGCAATCACTAAAAACTTCATTGATAGTGAGGCTGATTCCATTAATAGCAATGCTGCCTTTGGGGACACAAAGGGCTAAAATATCAGAATTGGCAGTAATAAAAAAGTCTGTGCCAACAGAATGTGGCGTGATTTTGCTAATCTTGCCTATGCCATCGATATGCCCCTGCACCAAATGCCCATCAAGCCTATCTTCTAGCCTTAAAGCGGGTTCAATATGCACCAGATTTTGGTGGGATTCTAGAGCGATATTGGCTTGGGTTTCTTCGCTTAGCTCTACGCTAAAGCCACCTTTAAAAATTTCTATGGCAGTGAGACACGCACCATTTACCGCGATACTATCGCCGATTTTTGGGCGGTGCTTTGCTTCTAATGTGAGGATATTTTGATGGAATCCACGTATTTTTCCAAACTCCCTAACCAAGCCTGTAAACATTTGTATTCCTTAGTTTAAGCGAATTTCTATTAAAATTTTTAAAATTGTAACAAAATAAAAATTAAGGAATATTTTATGCAGCTTTGTGATACACATTGTCATCTGGACGATAAGCGGTTTGAGGGTGATTTTGAGGCGGTTTTAGAACGTGCTAGGGAAGCTGGAATCACGCGTTTTATTATCCCTGCAGCACACCCAGAGGATTTGGAGAGGGCAAGGGAGTTAGCATACCAATATGAGGAGGTTTATTTTGCAAGTGGGTTGCATCCAAACTATGCGTATTTGTATGATGAGACGTTTTTAAGGGGGTTTTTAGAGGATAGGAAGTGTATTGCAGTGGGCGAGTGTGGGTTGGATTATTACCGCCTAGAAGAGGCTTTAGCAGAATCAAAGTTAGAGAGTATCGAGGAGTTAAAGCGGATTCAAAAGGAAGTTTTTATCGCACAAATCAAACTTGCCATTGCGTATAAAAAGCCGTTAATTGTGCATATTAGGGAGGCTTCAGCAGACAGCTTGGAGATTTTGCAGACTTATGCGCAAAAGTTAAGCGGAGGGGTTTTGCATTGTTTTAATGCGGATTTCCAGCTTCTTAGCCTTGCAAAAAAAGGTTTTTATTATGGGATTGGTGGGGTTTTGACTTTTAAAAACGCAAGGAAATTCGTCGAAGTTTTTCCTAAGATCCCACTTAAATCACTGCTTTTAGAGACAGACGCACCCTATCTAACACCCCACCCACACAGAGGGGAGCGAAATGAGCCTGCCTATATCCCACTTGTGCTAGAGAAAATGAGTGAGATTTTGGGGATTTCAAAGGAAATTTTGGTTAGAACAATTAACCAAAACACTAAGGTGCTTTTTGGGGTTTAAATTTGGGGTGGTTCTTAGGGTTTTGTGATTCTTTGGAATGTGTTAAAATGACTTGGAAGGAACCACCCAAAGTTGCTATAGACATGGTATGTAAAAAACAAGCGCTAGAAACATTATGATTTTGCAATGAAACTTAGAATCACTGCATTTTAGAAACTCTTTAAACTTCTTTTTTAAGCAAATTTTGCCATAAGATTAGTATTTCTCGCATTCTTGAAACATATTTTCAAACTCTCTTTTTGCCTTTTGGATAAAATCTTTGTTCTCTAGGATTATCAAAGTTTCATAGTTGGTTTCAAAGGCGCTTTTGGACCAATTTGCTGAACCTAGAATCAAAGCTTTCTTATCAATAATTGCCATTTTTGTGTGCATTAGCCCATGGTATTTGTCATTATGCGAGCGTTTGCCCTCCAAAAAGCAGGTTTGTATGTTTTTGAGCTTGGCAAGGTAGCTTATAGTAGAGAGATCATTGCCTTTGTTGGATTTTTTGTCATAGATAATCCGCACATTCACGCCCTTTCTAGCGGTGTCGCGGATAGCTTTGCTAATTTCGCGATTTGTGAAGCTGTAAATGGCAATATCAAGGGTGTTTTGAGCGCTTTTTATGGTGTGGATTAGCTGTTTTATGGCTTTATCTTGTTCTCTTGGCATGAAATAAAGTGATTGCGTAAAAGCGGGGGGCAGGAGCAAAAAACAAAGGGTAAAAATATAAAAAAGTTTGTTGAACATTAAAATTTCCTTTTGAATCTTAAGATAAAAGTTGTTAAAATTCTAGCAAATTCTTGATTGTAAAAGATTGAAATAAAGTAATGGAGCGCCCCCTAAAATGAAAATATATTTAGTGAATAGAAATCCGATAATTACGAAGCTTGTCTCGCTTAGTGTTGCAAAGATAGGCTTGGATATGGTGGAGGCACAAGAGATTGATTTGAGCATACAAGCTGATGTGCTTTTGCTTGATGATGAGTGCTACAAGCAAGAGGAGCTAGAGCAATACAGACAGGCAAATGCGGATTTAAAGGCGATTTTATTTTATGCTAAATCTACAGAGAGAATAGAAGGCTTTGAGGCGTATATCCAAAAGCCTTTCTTACCAACAGATTTTGTGAGGATTCTCTCTGAAGTGTGTGGAATGACTTTTATGGTTGCAGAATCTACAGAGGAGGGGAGTGCATCTAAAGAGATACCAAATGAAGCAAAGAATGAGGAGCTTAATCTAGCGGATTTGGAGTATTTAGGGCTGGAGCTTGACACGCAAGAATCACCATCTTCAAAGGTGTTAGATGAAAATGATATTGAGGAAGTTAAGCAGCTTTTTGCAGAGGAAAAGGACGAAAATAAGGATTTTGAGGCAGAGTTGGGATTGGAGCAGCAGGGGGTTTCTAGTGAGGAACTTGAGGGTGAATTGGAATTAGCACAAAAGAATGAGGAGGGATTAGCACAAGGAGGGGATTTGGTAGATGATTTGGGGAGTGATTTGGAAGGCATTTTAGGCGATTTCCAATTTGATGAGGAACAAAAGGGGGATTTAGAGGGGTTGGAAGTGGCTGAAGCGGCTGATGATGAGATTGCGGAGGCTTTGGAAACTGTGGAACCAACAAAGGCTGTAAAATCAGCTGGGACTGGTGAAGTAGCGCAAACGATAGAGGTTATGGAAGCCACACAAGAAGCCCAAGAAATAGATTTTGAGAAGCTGGCGGTGGATTTAGAAGATAATCAAGAGAATGAAAGTGACAGAGGGGTTGCCAAAGTAGAGGTGGCAGAAATAGAAAAAAGGGGAGTAGAGGAAAATGAGATAGAAGAGGAAGGAGCATCACTAGAGCAGCTTATGAAGGGTGCTGATGAAGAATTAGAAGAATTTGCAGAGCTAAAATCTCAAGAATCTCAAGAATCTCAAGAATCTCAAGAATCAGAGGAATCAGAGGAATCCGCTTTGGCTAATATTAAAAAAGATTTTGTAGAGAGTAAAGAGCAAGCAGATGAAAAAGAAGGGTTAGATGAATTTGATTCTTTGAGTTTAGAGGCAATGAGTGAGGCTTTGGGGGAGCCAATTACCAAAGCACCTAATGCGACGCCAATTATCCCAAAAGAGGAAACTAAGGAGGCAGCACTCCCTAGCAATGTGCAAATTAACTCATTAGAAGCCCTAATAGGGGCGTTGCAGACTTTGCAAACGCAGAATCTAAAGGATTTTTTGAGTGGCGCAACGATTAATATTAGCATTCAATTCCCTAAAAAAGAGGATTAGATGGAGGAAGTTAAGCTAAAAGGGGCGATTTTGATTCTATCAGGTCCTAGCGGAGCGGGTAAAAGCTCGCTTTATAGGGCTTTATCAGAGGAGTTTCCTGAGCATTATTTTTCGATTTCTTCAACAACAAGGGAGAGGCGAGAGGGCGAGAGAGAGGGAGTGCATTACCATTTTATTTCTAAAGAGGAGTTTCAAAAAGGCATTCAAGAGGATATTTTTTTAGAGTGGGCGTTAGTGCATGGGAATTATTATGGGACAGCCAAAACTCCTATTTTAGAGGCTTTGGGACAGGGTAGGCTTGTGATTTTTGATGTTGATGTGCAAGGGCAGGAAAAGATTAAAAAAGCCTTTCCAGACCACACCACAAGCGTTTTTGTCACCACAAGCAAGAGGAGTGTTTTGCAAGAGCGGCTAGGTGGGAGAGGAAGTGATAAAAATGAGATTATAAAAAAGCGATTAGAGAATGCAATTAATGAGGTTAAGAGGTTTGATATGTTCGATTATTTGATTATTAATGAGAATTTAGAAGAATCGGCTAAAACTCTAATTTGTATCGCTAAAGTTGCCTTTTGTAAGGCTAGTTTGTATCCTGTTGATTCCTTTGTGCAGAAGTGGGAAAAATGAGATTATTGCAAAACTTTAAGCAAAATACTTAAAGTTAATTTTTAAGAAGTAGGGGGGATTTATGCCAAAACGCACCGATATTCACACCATTTTACTCATCGGCTCTGGACCTATCATCATTGGGCAGGCGTGTGAGTTTGATTACTCTGGCACACAGGCAGCTAAGACGCTAAAGGCTCTAGGCTATCGCGTGGTGCTTATAAACTCCAATCCCGCTACGATTATGACCGACCCCGATTTTGCTGACCGCACTTATATTGAGCCTATCACCGAGGAAGTTATTGCTAATATCATCAAGCAAGAAAAAGTCGATGCGATTTTGCCAACTATGGGCGGACAAACCGCGCTTAATGTGGCGATGAGTATGTATGAGCGGGGTATGCTAGATGGCGTGCAGTTTTTAGGCGCGAAACCAGAGGCGATTAAAAAGGGCGAGGACAGACAGGCGTTTAAAGAAGCAATGCTAAAAATCGGTATGGATTTGCCAAAATCCCGCTATGCTTACACGATAGAAGAAGCCCTAGAGGCAGCTAAAACCATAGGTTTTCCGCTTATTATTCGGGCAAGTTTCACTTTAGCAGGTGGGGGCAGCGGCGTGGCGTATAATATCGATGAGTTTAAAGCCCTAGCGCAAAATGGTTTAGACACAAGCCCAATCAATGAGATTCTGATAGAAGAATCGCTTTTGGGGTGGAAGGAATTTGAAATGGAGGTTATCCGCGATAGACATGATAATTGCATTGTCGTGTGTAGCATTGAGAATCTCGACCCTATGGGCGTGCATACAGGAGATTCTATCACGATTGCCCCAGCCCTCACACTCACCGATAAAGAATACCAAAGAATGCGTGATGCGTCTTTTAAAATC
>CALVAF010000173.1 GCA_944325475.1 uncultured Helicobacter sp. | reverse complement strand
ATTTGCTAATTGATCATAATTTGGATTTTAAAAAGGGGATTGAAGCGGTGCAAAAGGCGCTAGAACAGGATCCTAACAATCCTTATTATTTGGATTCTTTAGCATGGGGATATTATAAGCTTAAAGATTGCAAAAATGCTAGGGCGGTTATGGAGAAGATTCCCAAAGAAGAATTGCATAAAGAAGCAGAAATTAATGAGCATTTTAAAGTGATTTTAAAATGTAAATTTTAAATAAAGGAGTAAAAATGGTAGTTTTAGTTACTGGCGCTTCGGTGGGTTTTGGAAGAGAGATTGCAAAGATTTTTGGTAAAAATGGGCATAAAGCGATTGCGCTAGCAAGACGCAAAGAAAAGCTGGAATTGTTGCAAAAAGAGATTCAAAATTGTGTGATTCTATCTTGTGATATTTGCGATAGAAAGTCAGTGAAACAAGGGTTAGAATCACTACCGCAAGATTATAAAGAAATTGATGTTTTGGTGAATAATGCTGGATTGGCACTTGGGCTTGCTAGGGCAAGTGAATGTGATTTTGCAGATTGGGAGCAGATGATTGAAGTGAATATCAAGGCTTTAGCCTATATCACGCATCTTGTGCTGCCTCAAATGGTGGAGCGTAAAAGCGGGCATATCATCACGCTTGGTTCTATTGCTGGAAGATACCCCTATCCTGGAGGTAATGTTTATGGGGCAAGTAAGGCTTTTGTGCGGCAGTTTGCGCTGAATCTAAGGGCGGATTTAGCAGGGACAAATGTGCGGGTAAGAGATATTGAGCCGGGGCTTACGAGTGATAGTGAGTTTTCTTTGGTGAGATTTAAGGGCGATACTAAGCAGGTTGAGGAGCTTTATAGGGATTCTAATGCGCTTAAGCCTGAAGATATTGCAGAAGCGGTGTATTGGGTGGCGACTTTGCCTAAGCATGTGAATATTAATACTTTAGAAATGATGCCAACCTCACAGAGCTTTGCAGCATTAAATGTCTATAAGGGTGGGGAAGCTTAGAGAGAGAGAAGTTAAGATTCTAAATTGCAAGACTTTATTTTTTGGTTCAGAATCAATTAGAATCTTGATTCTTTTGCATAGCCATTTTGGCTAAAAATTCCTCCAAGTTAAACTTTTTGCGTTGATTCTCTGTAAAAATATGCACAATAATATCGCCCAAATCTGCCACAATCCAATTAGGATTTTCTTCATCGATATGAAAAAAACTCTCTCCTTTTTGTTTTAATTCTTTTTTTAAAGAATCAAGTAAGGCAAGGGCGTGTTTATCCACAAATGCAGTGGCGATGATGACATGATCTACGAAATAATCCGTATCTTTGAGATTAAAAATCTCGATATTTTCACCCTTTTTGTCTTCTAGGATTTGCTTGATGAGATTGATTGTTTGTTGTCGGTTTTCTTGCAATTTGCTTCCTTTAAAATATCTTGAATAATGGCTTTTGGAACAAATTCTAGCGTTTTTAAATCTTGCTTTTGTAGTGCCTCTCTAATGTGCGTTGAGCTTATATGGATAGGCTGCATTGGCAAAACTTTGAAGCTAGAATCAATTTGATAATCTAATCGCGGAATTATAACAAATTCTACTTTGTTTTTGAGATTTTCATAACAATACCATTTGGAGAGACTTTTTAAATTATCTGCACCAATTAGAAGGTAGATTTTTTGGGGATTATAGGTTTGGCTTATAAAATTTATCGTCTCAAAAGTTGGAGTTGGCTTGTTTTGGCGGATTTCATAATCTAAAAGAGTGATGGGTAGTGGTAGGTCTTGGGTTAAGATTTCAAGCCATTCTAGACGTTTGTTTGCAGAGAAAAGGGAATAGCTTTTAAAGGGGTTTAAAAATGTAGGCACAACAAAGAGGTTTTCTATCTCTAGGAAGTCAAAAGCTGTTTGAATGATTTTTAAATGTCCTAAATGTGGAGGGTCAAAAGAACCTCCAAAAACCGCAATTTTTCGCATAAAAACCCCAAAAATTAATGTAAAATTATAGCAGAATTTAAAGGGGTATTTTTAAGGGTGTTTATGGAAATGATTTTGGCTTTTATTTTGGGTATGGTTTTTGGGTCGTTTGGGAATGTCTTAATCTTTCGGATTCCGCAAAATCTTAGTATTGTTTTGCCTTTTTCATTTTGCCCTAAGTGTAAAAAAAATTTGCGTTTTTGGGATAAGATTCCAATTCTTTCTTATTGGGTTTTGTGTGGGAAATGCCGTTATTGTGGGGTAAAAATCCCTTTGTGGTATGCTTTAAGTGAGGTTTTGGGTGGAATCTTTAGCGTTTTTTGTTTTTATTGTTTTGGAATTTTGGGTGTGGTTGGGTTTTTCTTGCTTTTAATCTTTTATGTGCTAAGTGTGATAGATTGGCAGTTTTTGGAGATTCCAGATAGTTTGAATTTTTTAAATCTTGCTTTGGGGGTTTGCTTTGGTGGATTATTTGGGGAAGAGCTTTGGTTTGGGAATATGTGGGTAGAAGTTTGTTTTAATGCGTTTTTGTTTATGGGATTTGCGAGTTTTTTGCGGCTTTTTATGGGGAGTGTGCTACAAAAAGAAGTAATGGGCGAGGGCGATATTATTGTATTTGGTGTGCTTGGAGCGAGTTTGGGGGTGGTTTTTGGCGGATTGGCTATTGTGCTTGGGAGTTGTTATGGGCTTGTGTGGATTTTACTAAGCAAAAGGGTGGTGCTACCTTTTGTGCCTTTTTTGTTTTTAGGGTTTTTGAGTGCTATTGTGTGGAAATATGCGATAAATTTTGAGTTTTTGTAAAATTTTAGGGCATTTTGTGTAAAATAGGGACTTTTAAAATTGATTTTTAGGATATTTTTTGCGAATCAAAAATTACTTATTCCATAGTTTTGCACAAATCTTTTTCCCTATCTTTTTTGTGTTGTTTTTCATTGCTTCTGTGGTGATTTTTATCCGTATTGCAGGGGTTACTTTTGTTGTGCAGATTAGCTTTTTGGAATTGCTTTTTTTGTATTTTTACACTTTGCCTTTGATGTTATTTTTTGTGATTCCACTAAGCTTTTTTGTGGCGTGTGTGTTAGCGCTCTCTAGGCTTTCTTTTGATTATGAATTGCCCGTTTTGTTTGCTTTGGGAATGAATCCTGTACAAATTATAAGAATCTTTTTGCCCATTGCACTTTTGGTGAGCTTTTCGCTTTTCATACTTTCTTTGGTTTTGACACCTTTGAGTGATACAGCCTATAAGCAGTTTTTGGAGGAACGTAAAAATAGTATTAATATCAATTTGCAAGCTGGGGAATTTGGGCAGAAGCTTGGGGATTGGCTTGTGTATGTGCAAAAAAGCAAGGAGGATTCCACTTATGAGAATATTGTTTTGCTTTCTTTTGCAAAAGAGGGGGGAATGATTTTTTCGCAAAATGCGGAGATTGTGAATCAAATGGGGGTAATGGAGGCGGTTTTGAAACAAGGGGCGATTTATCGTTCCAGAGAAGATTTTGTTGAGAAGATTTTGTTTGATACTTTAATTTTGCGTAATAGCATTACAGTAGCTGATGAGGTGGATTTGGGAGTGATTAGGTATTGGCAGAGGGCATTTTATGAAAATGACAGGCAAAAGAAAACTTTAAGGAATTTAAGTATGTATGTTTTGATGTCGCTTTTCCCGCTTACAAGTTTGTTTTTCTTCCCGCTTTTAGGTGTGAAAAATCCACGTTACCAAAAAAATTATACGATTTTACAAGTAATGGGAGTGATTGGAATCTTTTATGCTTTGATGTATTTGTGTGCGAATTATTTGCCGCTTTTAGGAATGCTCTTGCTACCGATTTTGTGGTTTTTGCTGGGTTATTTTGCGTTTAAGCGAGTGGTTGGTAAGTATTATTAAATCTTAATAAAAGCGTGATTTAGATGGTAAAAGTTGCTATGAGGATTGCGTATTTGGGTGGGGGGTTTTTTGGATTCCAAACCCAAAAGAATCAGCCCACCATTTGTGGGACTTTAGAGGCGGTTTTTCGGAGTGTTGGGATTTTTGGAGCTTGTGTGGGGAGTGGGCGGACTGATAAGGGAGTGCATGCAAGCGCACAAGTGGTTTGTGTGGAGATTCCGCAATTTCATAGGGATTTAAAGAAGCTAATGCAGATTTTGAATACCAAGCTTTTTCCTTTTATTAAAATTAAGCAAATTTGGGAAGTGGAGCAGGGATTCCATGCGCGATTTAGCGTAAGAAAAAGAGGGTATTGCTATGTGTTAGCCCAAAGACATTCGCCCTTTTTTACGCCTTTTTCACATTTCTATCCTTTGAAAAATCCGCTTTTGGTGCAGGAAGCTTTGCAAGTTTTTAGGGGTGTTCATGATTTTGGGGTGTTTATGAAAAGTGGTGGGAGTGGCACAAGTAGCATAAGAGAGATTTTTCATGCTAGGCTTTTAAAAAGAGGGGAATTTTATTTGATTTCTTTTTGGGGGAATGGATTTTTGCGTTCGCAAGTGAGGCTTATGGTGGGATTTGTATTAGAGATTGATAAGGGGGATTTGGGGATAGAGGAGTTAAAGAGGCAATTACAGGGTGAGAGGATTTTTAATATCCCAGCTCCTCCAAATGGATTGTTTTTAAGTCGTGTTGATTATTAAAATTAAGAATTATTTTTATTATGTGTAAAAAATATTTGAAGGATTTGCTATAATTTTGCACTTTAAAACAAGCAATGTATGAGGAAAAAATGCAAGAAACGATTGATTTGATTGTGAAATATGGTTATGTGATTTTGTTTTTGTATTCTTTGGGTGGTGGATTTGTGGCGCTTATTGGGGCTGCGGTGTTAAGTTATGCAGGGAAAATGGATTTGGGTTTAAGTATTGCAGTGGCGGTGGTGGCAAACTTTTTGGGCGATACGCTTTTGTTTTATCTGGCGCGCTATCAAAAAAAAGGAATGATGTCTTATCTCTCTAAGCACCGCAGGAAACT
>CALVAF010000172.1 GCA_944325475.1 uncultured Helicobacter sp. | reverse complement strand
TGCAATTTTGTTATCAGTAATGAGGCTTTAAGACACTAGAGATTCAATTTAATTTTGTAGAACAAATTTCAAAATTAAATAAAGCCAAATCCACTCTAAAATAAAAAAATAATAAAGAGAAATTTCTAAAATTGAAGATTATTTATCTACACATTAGGGTGGGTGTTGTTTATCTGCTTTCTTTTTAGCTTAAAAAACTAGAATACTAAGAAATAAAAAGCATAGAAATTTCTAAACAATCCGCCCACTATGCGTATAGATATTTGCCCTCTCTCCCCTAGCAAATCCAATTAACGTTACTCCTGTCTCTTGTGCAGCTTTAATCCCCATAAAAGTTGCTGCTGCCTTAGAAACCACAATGGGAATATTATGCATAACTGCCTTGACAATCATTTCCAAAGACAATCGCCCACTTACAAAAAGTATCGAATCTTGTGTGTTAAACCCCTGCATTCTCGCTTTTCCCATGACTTTATCAATCGCATTATGCCGCCCAATATCTTCTGAAATAAGAATTTCCTCACCCATTACCAACATCGCCTTATGCACGCAACCCGTTTTTAAAAAAAGCTCTGTATTGACTTCAAAAATCCTCAAATACTCAAAAAGTTTCTTAGTCGTGATTTTACAAGGACTTGGAATAAATTTTGTGACTACATTATCTTCCAAATTCCCAGCAACTCCCACGCAACAACCTGAAGTTAGTGTCTTTTCTCTAAAAAGATTTTTCAGCATTTGTTCTTCTATTTTAGCCTCCAGCCATACCGATTTACCATCATCAGCAATTTTAATAGAGTGGATACACGAAACCTCACTAAGAACACCCTCGCTCATCAAAAACCCAACCAAATGATAATCCTGCTCATAAGGCACACTCATGACAGAAAGTAGTTTTTGTCCATTAAGATAAAATGCAATACGTTCTTCTTTGATAACAAAATCCTCCTTAGCAGAAATAAATCCGCTAGGAGAAATTTGCTCGATTTGCAATTTTTGATAGAAATGTTCCATTCTAAGCTTTATTTAACTCTTGATAATAATAACTATGCAAAATCGCAATTTCCTCTTCACCCATATTTCCATCAATAATAGAGTTAAGTGCGCCTTCGATAGCAAAAACTGCCATATAAATATGCGTAATCAAAAGCGCAATAATTAAAAACCCAATGGCATTGTGTGCTAAAGCCATGATTCGCAAAGTCTCAATATCACTAAATTGAAAAAACATAAACGCACCAGAAATTACCATCATAAAGCCACCTACAGTGCAAACCCAAAACCACATTTTTTGACCTGCATTAAATTTGCCAGCAGGAATTGGACGCTTTTCTTTGCTTAAATACCCTCCCATAATCATCAGCCATTGAATATCATAGAGTTTAAAAAGTGCCGGCTTTATCCACATTAAAAACATCAAAATTCCAAAAATAGCAAAGAAAATCGTTGCCATTCCATGCACATCTCTTGCAAATCTAACAAAGCCACCACCACCTAGCTTATCGCCAAATACCATAACTAGCCCAGTAAGACACAAAAGCACAAAAGGAATAGCAGCACACCAATGCACGATGATGTTATAACGTGAAAAAACTTTAATTTTCCGCCCATGAGCAAACTTTTTTTGCCCAACAATGATAAAATGCGCTAAAAACGCCAAAGGCACTAAAATAACAATAGCCATAAAGATATTTGCAAAATAATGCCCTTGCAAAAGGGTAAAAATCTCACCCCAGCCCACAGCATTAGGAGAATTCACCCCCCAAGCCTTGATAGCCTCCACTTCAGGACCACCATAAAGCTTAAGATTCATAGGGTTTTGCATTAGGGCATTATTGCCCTCAATCACTTCAGCATATTGCTTGCCTCCCTCTTGTGGGACACTTGGATTTGCCGCCCACAAAGTCAATACAAATCCCATAAAAACCGCAAAGATTCTAAAGAAAATTTTGTAAGCTTTCATAGAATCCTCCTAGTTTCCATAAGCAGTTTTCCACACATTTGGCACAGCATTAGGGATATTTTCGCCTCTCATAGTTGCACGATGCGTAATGATATTTGACACTTCCTCGCTGCTTCCAGCTAAAAGCGCTTTGGTAGAACACATACTCGCACACATTGGCACCTTACCTTCAGCGATTCGATTCTGCCCATAAAGTCGGTATTCCTCATCACTATTGGTTTCTTCAGGACCACCTGCACAAAAGGTGCATTTATCCATAGCACCACGGCTTTCAAAAACTCCATTTTTCGGAAATTGTGGCGCACCAAAAGGACAAGCATACAAGCAGTATCCACAGCCAATGCAGGTTTTTTTGTCATGTAGCACGATTCCATCAGCACGGACATAGAAGCAATCCACTGGGCAAACTTGCGCACAAGGAGCGTCTGCACAATGCATACACGCCACTGATACCGCACTTTCCTTGCCCACTTGCCCTTCATTAAGCACAACAACTCTGCGACGATTCACGCCAACAGGCAAATGATGGGCTTCTTTACAAGCCACATCGCACCCATGGCATTCTATGCACCGATTTGTATCACAATAAAATTTGATTCTTGAGAAATTTGCAAGTATTTCTTGATTAGCATTACTCATCTTTCACTCCTTATCATGCTTTTTCGATTCGGCATAGACCGCATTTTGTTTCTGGACAAGCAGAATTGTAATCAAATCCATAACTTGAAATCATATTAGCTGATTCACCAATAACATAAGGTTTTGTGCCTTCTGGATAGTTTTCAAGTCGTGATTCTCCTTGATCTAGTCCAGAGAAGTTTTGAGGTAACCAAACACTATTATAATCTACTCTTGTAGAGATTTTTGCTGGCACTAAAATCCTAGCACCATTAGTCCCATATAACCAAACTTGTTCACCATTTCTGATATTCATCTCTGCTGCTTTATCAGGATGAATCTCCACAAACATTTCACTTTCAACTTCTGCAAGATACTTCGCGCTTCTAGTTTCAGCACCCGTCCCCATATGCGCCACAAGTCGCCCACTAAGCATATTAACTGGATACTCTTTTACCCAATCTTTTTGGTTTTGACGAGAGATATATTTAATATCTGCCCTAAAGTGATTCTTTTTATCTGGAAAACTTGGATATTTACTCACCAAATCTCCCCGCACAGAATGCAATGGTTCTCTATGCAATGGGATTTGATCATACCAATTCCACACTTTTGCCCTAGCTTTACCGTTTCCATAAGGGCAAAGTCCCGCTTCAAGAGCTTTTTCTACTAGGATATTATTTCCAATCCCTATAGCAAAAGTTGTCCCTGCTACTGCTTGCTTTTCCTCTTCAGTGAGTTCAATGCCTAATGATTCAGCATTTGCAGCACTTACAGGCGCATGCCCACCTTGATGTTTTGAGTGAGGCAAACTTCTTGAAGTTAGCATATTTTGCCCATCAGGGCTTGTCACTCCCCAATTTACGCGAAATCCCATACCTCCACGCATAACAGGAATGCTATCATTATACATAACAGGCGTTCCGGGGTGCTTATCGCTCCAGCAAGGCCATGGTAATCCATAATAATCCCCCTTAAATGGACCACTTCCTTCTAAAGTAACCTTATCAAACAAATGCCAATTTTCTTGATGTGCTTTTAGTCGCTCTGGACTCATTCCTTGCAATCCAATACTTCGGATACTTTGGGTTAGCTCTGTTGTTGCATCATCAGGCCAAATAAATTCCTCTCTACCTTTAGATTTTGCAATATCATACAATCTCCACTGGTATTCTTTCAAAAACCCTAATCGCTCTGCTAAACCAAATAAAAACTCTTCATCAGGACGGCATTCAAAAAGAGGCTCCATAACCTTACTTCGCCACTGATAGCTTCGATTTGTCGCTGCTACCGAACCTGCTGTTTCCATTTGAGAGGCTGCTGGAAGCATGAAAAGATTATCTTTTCTATCACTATAAATAGCAAGGTCATTAACATAAGGATCCACAAACACAAACAAATCAAGCTGATCCATAGCTTTTTTTTGTAAATCAAGCAAAGAAACCGTTGTCATGCCAGAGCCAATTACCACCAAAGCTCTAAGCTT
>CALVAF010000171.1 GCA_944325475.1 uncultured Helicobacter sp. | reverse complement strand
TCCATATTTTGGGATTTCAAAGCATACAAAACAAGCTCTAAAATCGAATTATCATCTTCTAGTACATAAATCATTATAATTCTGCTTTCCCTGTTTTTAAAGCACATTTTAGCACATTATCCAAATCTTCCATTCACATAATCTTGCGTTTTTTTATCTTTTGGCTTATTAAAAATCTTGCTTGTATCCTCATACTCAATCACCTCCCCAAGCAAGAAAAAAGCTGTTTTATCAGAGATTCTCGCAGCTTGTTGCATATTATGTGTGACAATCACAATCGTGTATTCTTTTTTTAGCCGCATAACAAGCTCTTCAATTTTTAAAGTTGAAATAGGATCTAGCGCACTTGTAGGCTCATCCATTAAAATCACTTCAGGATTAACTGCTAAAGTCCTTGCGATACAAAGCCTCTGTTGCTGCCCACCACTAAGCTCCAAAGCGCTTTTATCCAGCCTATCTTTCAAATCCTCCCACAAAGCCACATCTTTTAATCTCTGCTCCACAATCTCATCAAGCTTGGATTTTTTCTTGATTCCATGCGTTTTGGGACCAAAGGCAATGTTATCATAAATACTCATCAAAAAGGGATTAGGCTTTTGAAACACCATTCCTACGCGTTTGCGTAAAATATTTACATCATAATCTTTATAAATATTCTTGCCATCAAAGAGAATCTTCCCATAAATCCTGCAATCCTCCACCAAGTCATTCATACGATTAAGGCTTTTAATAAAAGTCGATTTCCCACAGCCACTAGGACCGATAAACGCCGTAACCTTACCCTTATTAATCTGCATATTAATATTTTTTAAAGCTAAAAAATTCCCATAATACAAATTCATTTTTTTAATCTCAAAAACACGCCTCTTTCATCTTTATCCTTTTATTAGTCTCTTTGCAATGAAGTTTGACAAAATATTCATCACAAGCACGATTAAAATCAAAATCATTGCGGTGCTATAAGCTTGGTTAATATGCTGCCCCTCACTTGAAATCGCATACATATGCACACTCAAAGTCCTCCCAGAATCCAACATTCCAGCTACTTTTGCCACACTCCCTGAAGTATAAAGCAGCGCTGCACTCTCCCCCACAATTCTTCCAATACTCAAAATCACTCCAGCTAAAATCCCCGGAATCGCTGCAGGGACGATAATGACAAAAATCGTCCTAAGATTCCCAGCCCCTAAAGCAAAACTTGCCTCTCTAAAACTCATTGGCACACTTTTTAATGCCTCTTCACAACTACGCAAAATCAAAGGCAAAATCATCATTGCCAATGTCAAGGCTCCGGCTAAAAAGCTTATCTTAAAGCCAAAGTAAATCACAAATGCCAAATATCCAAAAAGCCCATACACAATGCTAGGAATACCAACTAATGTATCAGAAGCCATTCTCACAAGCCCTAAAATCTTGCTTTTTTTATTGCCATATTCACTCAAAAAATCGCCCCAAAAACCCCTAAAGGCAAGGCAAGTAAAAGCGAAAAAAGCACCATATTAATGGTATTAATCATGGCAGGCATCATTGAGACATTCTCACTTGTGTATTCCCATGCAAACAAATCCCATGAAAGATACACCATGCCTTTATAACAAATAAATCCTATCAGCACCCAAAAAACAAATAAGGTGCTAAAAATTGAGAGTTTCAGTAGGCATGATATCCAAATTGAAAGATAATCCATTCTTTTAACTCTTCTCATTTGACCTCCCTTCTTAAGGAGCTAAAAGAAGCATTAATCAACAAAATAAACACAAATAGCACCACCGCATTAGCTATTAAAACTTCCCTGTGAAAATCTGTTGCATAGCCCATTTCAAGCACGATATTAGTCGTGAGTGTCCGCGCTCCATCTAGCACACTCTGTGGAATTTGCACCTGATTGCCTGCAACCATAATCACTGCCATAGCTTCCCCAATAGCCCTACCCACTCCTAAAATCACAGAAGAGAGAATTCCGCTCCTTGCTGCAGGCAAACTAGCAAAGAAAATCGCCCGCTCTTTGCTCGCACCAAGAGCTAAAGCCCCCTCATAATAGGCACTTGGAACTGAATCTAAGGCGGCTTTGGAAACTAAAATAATCGTAGGTAGAATCATAATGGCTAAAATAATTGAAGCAGCCAAAACACTTTTTCCGGGTATCCCACTAAAGAGACTTGCTAAAAGCGGCACAACCACCACAAGCCCAAAAAACCCATACACAACTGATGGAATAGCACCTAAAAGCTCCACAGAGGGCATGAGGAATTTTTTAACCCCTTAGGACAAAAGGAAGAGAGGTAAATCGCACTCAAAACACCCATTGGCACACCAATAAAAATAGCTAAAGCCGTTACATAAAAACTCCCTATAATCATAGGGAAGATTCCAAAAATCTCTTCCATAGGATACCAATCCATTCCAAAAATAAAATGGATAAAGCCAACTTCATAGATTGTTGGGATTGCATTCCTAAACAAAAACAAGCAAATCATTCCTACTGCAAGAGTAGAAATGATCGCACAAAAGGCAAAAATGCCTTTAAAAATTATTTCTTTTAAAACCATTATTTCACTTGTTCCCAAGAAGTAATTTCACCTAAAAAGATTCTTTTGACATCGTCTTTTTTAAGGTTATTAATCGGATTTTGCTTATTGACAATCACTGCTAATCCATCGATAGCTAAAACCTGTGCGTTAATGCCCTTTTTGAACTCACTTTCTTTAATCTCTCTTGAAGCCATACCAATATCTGCAATCCCCTCTATGACAGAATTCACACCTGTTGTTGAATCAGATTGTTGAATCTCAATTTCTGCATTTGGATTAATCCTTTCATAGGATTCTTTAAGCTTTTCCATAAGCGGAGTTACCGAGCTAGAGCCAGCAATAATAATTTTCCCGCTTGGTTTTTTCATGGTATAAGAATCTTTTGCTAAAGAAATATATCCTGCCTTTTCTACAATTCCCTTTGCTTCTTTAGAGAGGCTGTATTTCAAAAAGTCCTCAATGATGGGATTTGTGCTTTTTGTAACAACATAAAAAGGACGTGAAATCACATAAGTTTTGTTATTGATATTTTGCACACTTGGGCTAACCCCATCAATACTAACTGC
>CALVAF010000170.1 GCA_944325475.1 uncultured Helicobacter sp. | reverse complement strand
ACATATTTATTTTTCACTTAAAGACAAAGATTCCACACTCAAATGCGTAATGTTTAAGGGCAATCAGAGGCATTTGAAATTTAAAATCGAAGATGGAATGGAATTGATTTTAGGCGGAGGAATTACGCTTTTTATCCCACGTGGAGAATACCAGCTTAATTGCTCCAGTGCGATTCCAAGCGGAATTGGTGAGCTTACTTTAGCTTATGAGCAGCTTAAAAAAGAGTATGAAAAAAAGGGCTATTTTTTAAATAAAAAGCCCCTACCACAATTTCCTAAAAAAGTTGGGCTAATCACTTCTAAAACAGGTGCGGTTTTGCATGATATGCTAAGAATTGCAAAGAAAAGATGGAATCTTGTAGAGTTTGTTTTGTTTGATACGCTAGTGCAAGGCGAGGGGGCTAAGGAAGACATTGCTAAAAACCTCCAATATGTTGATTCTTTGGGGCTTGATTGCATTGTTTTAGCACGTGGTGGAGGAAGTTTAGAGGATTTGTGGGCTTTTAATGAGCCTTTGGTTATCGAGGCGATTTTCGCTGCTAAAACCCCTATTATCTCAGCAATCGGACATGAACCTGATGTGGTTTTGAGTGATTTTGTGGCAGATTTGCGTGCACCCACTCCTAGTGCGGCTATGGAAATGCTGCTACCAGATAGGGTGGAGTGGCTTATGCGACTGGATTCTATACAAGGGGTAATGGAGGATAAAATTCATAATTTTTTAGAGCAAAAAACAAAAAGGTTAGAATACTTGGGGGCATTGTTGCAACAAAATTCTTTTTTAGGGAAAATTGAAACACACAAACAACAACTCACAAATCTACAAAAATTGCTTTTGCAGAGTATAGAATCAAAGCTGATTCCACATTTTTATACCTTAGAATCACTACCTTTGCTTTTGGAGCAAAAAATGGCGAAAATCTTGCTAAAAAATACCAATGAAATTGCCTTGCTAAAAACTAAACTGGAATCAAAAAATCCGCACAATCAACAAAAAAAAGGCTATGTTTATGCGAGTTTGCAGGGTAAGGCTATTGATAAATTAAGCGAAATTCCACTCAATGCGAATTTAATTTTAGAGGATTTGAGCGCAGCGATAAAGGTTGGGGTTTTGGAGAAAAATCTCACTATTTAAAATTATCCTCAAACCATGCTGCAATCTCGCTTCGAATGGTTTGTTTTAAGATGATTCCAGCTAAAAAGTCAGAATCTTTAGCTTTGTTAAGCAGACTTACTAAGCCATTGCGGTATTTGCTTAAATAAGGATGGTCAATTTGTGCAGGGTCGCCTAAAAAAATGATTTTAGAATCCTCACCCATTCTTGTGCCAACAAGCTTAATAGTAGCATTAGAGGCATTTTGTGATTCATCAAAAATCACAAATTTCTTTGCAATACTTGTGCCTCGTAAATGTGCGATGTCCATCACTTCAATATTGTGTTTTTGGATAAAATACTCGGTGGCTTCTTTGTTAAACACGCTATTGGCATCGCCTTTATACTCGATTCTTTTAGCTAGTGATTCTTTTTGCATTTTAGTAATCATAAAATTAATCGCACTAAAAAGCGGATACATAAAATAATTTAGCTTTTGACTTTCATCGCCTTTGCGGAATCCAAGCTCGGCTTCTTTATCATTAGCAGTAATGGTGTTTCGCATATACACAATCCCATTCACTTCACCCTTTTTTAGTAAATGCAGTCCAGCTTGCAAGGCAATAAGCGTCTTTCCGCTCCCTGTGGCACCACTGCAAATGGTGATTTTGCTTTTGGGGTGGGTGAGGAGTGAGTAGAGGAATTTTTGCTCCAAATTAATTGGATTGATATAAAGCTTATCCTCTAGGATTCTATCAAAATTCAACTCCACAAATTCATGATTTAGTTTGATTCCATAGCGTTTTTTGCCGGTTTCATAAAGGGAGTTATCGGTGTTGTCCTCTTCGGTAACTTCAAGCAAACTCCAATTTTTAAGCGCAATAAAATCAGAATCTCTTTCTAAAGAAATTTTAAGAGAATTTTTGTGGGCTTTGAAATGGTGTAAAAAGTCAATTCCTTGTGGGTTTTCAATTCTATCACGCATCAGTGATTGGGAGATGAGATTATTTGAAATGGCATAAACTTTGAGCGAAATATCATTGGTTAGTAGAATAAAATTATAGTCTTTTGCGATTTCTAGGATTCTTGCATCATTTAATCCATAATCTAGGGCATGGGTTTTGTAAGTAGGGCGGTGGATAATATGCAACGGAATTTTGGTGTTATTGGATAAAAAAGAAATGCAATGAATTTTGTCTTGATTTATGGCTAAAATCTCGGAATCTTTTGATTCATCACTTAAAACACTTCTAAAAAACTCTCTTGTAAAAAAACCGCTTTGATTATTCAAATCTTTCTTTTTATCTAGCTCACTTAGTGTAACATCGCAAATTGCGATATGATTCTCACCATTTTGGTAGAGGAAAAATAGATTCTCCACATCATCTAAAATAATTGAAGTGTCAATAAGATAGGTTTTATTCACTTATTGGCAACCTTCACATTCAATACTTCTATCAATCGCACTGGTAGTATTCTCTGCCTCGACACTTTGGGAACGCAAATAATAAGTAGATTTTAGCCCTAGTTTCCATGCAAGGCTATAAATATCATTAAGATAGCGCCCACTTGCCTTATCTAGTGAAATAAAAATATTGGTGCTTTGTCCTTGGTCAATCCATTTTTGACGAATGGCAGCTGCTTTGATAATGAGAGTTTGCTCAATCTCATAGGCTGAAGTGTAGTAATTCCAATTCTCCAAGCTCAAATTAGGTGCAACCACTGGGATAAGCCCACTTAGATTCTCCTCAAACCATTTGCGTTTGTAAATGGGTTCAATTGTTTGGGTGGTGCCTACAAGAATAGAAATAGAGCTTGTGGGGGCGATTGCCATAAGATAGCCATTGCGGATTCCTTTGCTCTTAACTTCCTCTCTTAGAGAATCCCAATCATACACAAAGCTAAAAAGCCCACCCCTATCCACTAACGCCTTTGCTTCAGAGTTTGCTTTGTCAATAGGGAAGATTCCTTGTGACCACAAAGAACCTGCAAAGTCGTTATACACGCCTTTTTCTTGAGCCAATTTACAACTTGCATTAATGGCATTGTAGCTAATCATCTCCATAATTTCATCAATTTTTTCTAAATGTTTTTGGCTGCCCCATTGGATTTTATTTTCTGCTAACATTTGGGCTTCGCCCATTACGCCAAGCCCAATAGCGCGTGTGTCAAGGTTGGTAACTTTCACTTTGCGGTTGGGATAGAAATTTAAATCAATCACATTATCTAACATTCTAATTGCTACTGGCACAACACGTTCAATATCCTCTTTGGTATTGATTTTAGAGAGGTTGATTGAAGCGAGGTTGCACACAGCAGTCTTGCCATCAGTAGATTCTCTTTGGGCGATGAAAACTTTTTTGCCATTGATACTGTCAGTGGAAGTGATTTTATTAGAAGGCTTGATGATTCCACAATCTGTCCTAACTTCCTGATATTCTTCATAATCTTCAATTGTCCCATCTTCAAATTCCACACGGATAAAGCATTTATTGGGTTGGGTATTTTGGAAAATCTCGGTGCAAAGATTGGAGCTTCTGATAATTCCGTTGTGAAAGTTGGGATTTGCCCTATTAGCATTGTCCTTAAAGCACAAAAATGGTGACCCTACTTCAAAATAATTTGTCAAAATCCGCTTCCACAAATCTTTAGCCTTAATTGTTTCTTTGGGGATATTGGGATCATTTTCATATTCCTTATAACGTTTCTCAAATTCCTCACCATATAGATTGGTTAAATCCGCACATGTTAGAGAATCAAAAAGATACCACAAACCATCTTCTGCAACACGTTTCATAAACAAATCTGGAATCCACAAGGCGGGGAATAAGTCATGTGTCCTACGTCTCTCTTCCCCGCTATTTTTCTTAATATCTACAAAGTCAAAAATATCACTATGCCATGGCTCTAAATACACTGCAATTGCACCTTTTCTCGTCCCTAGCTGATCTACAGCAATAGCAATATCATTGGTGATTTTCAAAAATGGCACAACACCACCTGCGGCATTTTTATGTCCATCTATGAAACTCCCCAAACCTCGAATCTTAGAGAAATCCCAGCCAATTCCTCCACCATATTTGCTTAAAAGCGCCATTTCTTTATAAGAATCAAAAATCCCTTCAATGTTATCTGGTGTGCTGCCGATGTAACAAGAGCTAAGCTGATGACGTGGTGTGCGAGCATTTGAAAGGGTAGGAGTGGCTGCCATGACTTCAAATTTAGAAAGCAAATCATAAAATTGTTCTGCCCAATAAGTAGGA
>CALVAF010000169.1 GCA_944325475.1 uncultured Helicobacter sp. | reverse complement strand
GTTCATGAGTTAGATTCCTAAACTTAATGTCCTCTAGCTGCTTTTTGATTTGTTTGTTTTCTTCATTAAGTGAATCAAGCTGTGCTTGTAGCTGAATGATATTGCGGCTGGTGTAGTAGATATCATTTCGTATATAAATTTTGGGGATAAAAAGTAAAAGCACAAAAAACATCACGCCAAGTGTGGCACAAACTACCCTAAAAGGGATTTCCTTTGTGTTCCAATCAATCTCTAAAATCTCTTCTTTTTCTTGCGTGTTGAGGTTTATTGGTTTGGGTGATTTAGGTGTTTTGCTAGCTTCACTTTGAAAATTGGCATTTTGTAGGGAAGTTTCTAGCGGATTTTTGAAAGTTTGGGGTGAGTTGGTAGAATCTTTAGAATCTGCCTTTTCATTCCCTTGTATCCTCTCTTTTTTGAAACGCTCCCAAAAGCTTACTTTTTGGATTTTGTCGTTATGGCTAAGTCGTAATTCTTCATAAGATTTCACAGCATTCCTTAATCCAAAAATTCAAAAGCACGCAGTTTAGCGCTGCGGGCGCGTGGATTACTTTGAACTTCTTTTTTGCTCGCAATTAGTGGCTTTTTATAGAGATTTTTGCCTTTTTGGTGATTCTTGCCACATTCACATTTTAGGGCTTCTGGATGGCAGATACAGGGACTTTCCCATTTTTTAAAGTAGTTTTTGATGATTCTATCTTCAAGAGAGTGAAAAGAAATAATACAAAGTCGGCTAGTATCCTGCATTTTTTGGGAATCAAAAATCTTTAGCATGGATTCTAATTCTCCTAGCTCGTTATTAACCTCGATTCTTAGGGCTTGGAAGGCAAGTGTGGCGGGGTGGATTTTGGGGTGTTTGAAATGCCTAGCAATCAATTGGCTGAGTGTTTTTGCGCTTATAATTTTCTCTTTTTTGCGCAATTCCACGATGCAATGAGCGAGTTTTTTATATTCTCTAATCTCTCCAAAATCCCGAAAAATTCTCTCCAATTCAGGAAGCGGGTAGGAATTAATGATGTCTTTTGCGCTGGGGCTTTGAGATGGGTCCATTCGCATATCAAGAAATTCTGATTCAAAGCAAAAACCGCGCTCTTTGCGGTCAAATTGCATTGAGGAAACACCGATGTCAGCGAGGATTCCAACGATATTTTGTTTGGTTTGTAAAATTTGTTTCAAAACTTCACTAAAGCGTCCATATTCTATGCTAAAGCGCCCAGAAAAAGATTCTAGTCGTTTTTTTGCAAGGGCGATAGCCTCTTTATCTTGGTCGATTCCGATGATTTTTAGTTGGGGGTATTTTTCTAAAAGCATCAAACTATGCCCGCCAAATCCAAGTGTGCAATCAACCAAAATTCCGCCCTTTTGCTTGATAATCTCATGATCAAAAGTCTCTAAAACCTCTTGTTTTAAAACTGAAATATGTGGGGGATTCATTCTTTTTCCCGCGAGATTTTTGCACCAAGTCCGGTGAGCTTAGCCTCGAGATTCTCATAGCCTCTATCAAGGTGGTAGATTCGATGAATATTACTCTTGCCCTTTACTACAAGCGCAGCTAAAACTAATGCACTTGAGGCGCGTAAGTCAGTTGCCATAACATCAGCGCCAAATAGCTCACTTTTACCTTGAATTGTCGCAGTGTTGCCTTTAAGCTTGATATTTGCCCCCATTCTTTGAAGCTCACTAACATGCATAAAGCGGTTTTCAAAGAGTCTTTCTTGGATAATGCTGCTTCCATCACATTGTGTGGCTAATGCCATAAATTGTGCTTGCATATCTGTGGGAAATCCGGGATATTCTGTTGTGGAGAGTTCAAAGGCTTGGCGATTTTTTGCGGGGTAAATTGTGATAGAATCGCTACTAATGTCCATTTTAAAGCCGATTTCTTCAAGTTTTGAGAGAATTGCAGTTAAATGCGTGGGATTGGTGTGGTGGAGTGTGATTTGTGAGTTGGTGATTGCACCAGCACAGAGATAGGTCCCAGTTTCGATTCTATCAGGGATTACCTTGATATTTGTAGGCAGATTTAAAGGTTGCATATCAGTCCCATAAATCTCAATTTCATCGCTTCCAATGCCGCTGATTTCAATTCCGCTTGCCTTTAAAACCTTGCAAAGTTGCACGACTTCTGGTTCTTTTGCGGCATTGATGATTTGTGTTTTTCCCTTTGCCATTGCCGCTGCCATAAGGATATTTTCTGTGCCTGTGACGGTGATTTTGTCAAAATTAATCACACTCCCTCTTAAGCCATTTTTTGTCTTGGCAATGATATATCCGCCTTGAATTTGAATCTTTGCACCCATTTTTTGTAGGGCTTTGATGTGTAAATCCACAGGTCTTGCCCCAATCGCACAGCCGCCGGGCAAACTCACTTCACAATATCCAAACCTCCCCAAAAGTGGTCCTAAAACAAGAATTGAAGCACGCATTTTTCGCACGATGTCGTAGTTTGCCTTAGTGTTGTTGAGGGTTTTTGACACAATAGTTGTGGTGTGTCTATCAAGCTGGTTGGTTTCACAGCCAAGCATGTTAAGCAAGGAAAAAAAGGTCTTAATATCCACGACATCAGGCAGATTGCTTAGGGTTACTTTTTCTTTGGAGAGCAGACTTAGCGCGATAAGTGGCAGAGCAGAGTTTTTTGCTCCAGAGATTCCAATAGAGCCTTGCAGTTTTGATTCCCCAATAATTTTTAAAAAATCCATTATTGTCTTATCCTTTCCTTTTTAATGCTAACTCTCTATTCAACTCACGCACCTCTTTTGCAAACTTGAAGTAAGCAATGGGTTTGTAGAGAATAGATTGTAGGGTAGAGAGGTATTGTGGTTTTGATAATATTCTGCCCCCCCCCCCCACTAATATTATTAGTATTGTTATTTATGTTATTTTTACTCTTAAGAGTATTAGCTCTAATAAAAGCTTCCCCTAATTGATAAGTAAAGCATTCTTTTTCTTTTAAAG
>CALVAF010000168.1 GCA_944325475.1 uncultured Helicobacter sp. | reverse complement strand
TAAAAAAAGGGTGTTATTTAATCTTTGATTGCAAAAGTGGGGAGCTTAAAGAAAAGGAGTTTTGGCAAAAGACTTTGCAGAAATTTTCCCCTATTAAAGAGATAAAAAATGCAGATTTGGTGGCAATCACAAAAGAAATTGTTATCAAAAGCCTTCAAGGTCGATTGATGAGCGATGTGCCTATTGGGGCTTTTTTAAGTGGTGGGCTTGATAGTAGCATTGTGGCGACTTTAGCGCAACAAACTCTTGGGAATCTTCAGACTTTTAATATTGCCTTTTTGGATGACTATGATCCTTATTGTGGGTTTGCTAATGAGAGTGAATTTGCCACAATCGTGGCTAAAAAGATTGATTCTAAACATTTGACACTTAGGGTTAATGCAAAAAATTATCAGGGGTTTTTGGAATCTTTTATTGGGGATATTGACCAGCCTTTTGGGGCGATTTCTGGCATTGGGATAAAGATGATTGCAAAGAGGGCTAGGGAGCTAGGAATCAAGGTTTTATTGAGTGGTGATGGGGCTGATGAGCATTTTGGGGGTTATGCTTGGTATCCCAAATTGCGTTTTAATGATAGGCGATTTATCACGCAAGAAAAGCCCAAAGGGTGGCATTATTATGCTTTTGAGAGCGAAAAAAGGGATTTTTTAAATCTGGATTTTTTTGGGGATTTGGATTCAAGAATCTACTTCCCTAGTGGCGATTGCAACCCTATTGCTTGGATTGATTTTGATAGGGAATTTTATTTGCCTAGTGAAATGATGACAAAACTGGATAGAATGTGTATGGGGGAGAGTGTAGAGGGGAGGGCGGTTTTTGTCTCTCCAGAGATTGTGAGTTTTGTGCGTCAAATAGATTATGAGAGACTTTTGGGTGGAGGAGAGAAATGGCTCCTTAAAGAGGCTTTTAGAGAGATTTTGCCACAAGAGATTTTACAAAGACCCAAACATGGCTTTAATGCGCCCATTGATTATTGGATAAAAAAGGATTGGCTTAGTCTTTTAAAAGAGGTTTTAAGCAAGCATGGTTCGCTTTTTAAATCTGGAATTATTAAAGCAGATTCTTCTCAAAAGTTTATGAAGCTATTATTTAGCAATGATAGGCGGGTAGGGAATATTGGCTTTTATTTGATTGTGCTTGGAAAGTGGCTAGAAGCAGAGGTGTAGAGATGAAAAAAGGAAATATTTTGATTTTGGCAGATTTAAATAGCCCTTTGATGAAGCCTAGAATTTTGATGTTGCGGGATTTGTCCTACCATAAATATATTTTGCATAATGCCAATAATTTAAGCTTAGAGGATTCCACTCTAGCAGATTATGCGGATTTTAAAGTCCTAGAGCATCCTAGAATCAGCTCACCTAGAATGCGTTATTTTTATAGCTTTTTTTATACCTTTTATTTGCTTTTGAGGCTGCGACCTAAGCTAATTGTGGTGCATTGGGCAAGTAGGCTGTATCAAAACTTGCTTTTAGCATTGTGGGGCAAACGCGTGATAGTGCATACAATGGGGGGGGATATTAATACGCAAGAGGATTGTTATGGCAAAAAGAAGTTTTTTACTGGAGTTTTATTAAAAGAAGCAAGAATTATTACAGGGAAAACTGATGTTATGAAGGAAATTGCTAGGAAGAATTTCCCTTTTTTAAATG
Organism: uncultured Helicobacter sp.; assembly: GCA_944325475.1. Classification (GTDB taxonomy): domain Bacteria; phylum Campylobacterota; class Campylobacteria; order Campylobacterales; family Helicobacteraceae; genus Helicobacter_D. The sequence continues at coordinate 1,083 of CALVAF010000168.1, read as the reverse complement.
AAGATAAAATAAAAATTATCAGTTGGGGGGTTGAGAAAAGATTTTTTAAGCAATTAGATAGAGGGCAAAAAGAGAAAGAGAAAATAGAATTATTAGGGAAGAATTATCAAAATGTATTTTTCTCTATTCGCACTTTCAAAAGGGTTCATTTTCACAAAGAAATTATTAAAGCATTTTTGGAGAGTTATAAAAATAATGATGAAGTTTGCTTGGTTGTGAGTTTGCTTTTTAAAGAGCAAGATTATTTTGAGGAATGTGATAGGGAATTTAATTTTCAAGAAAATAAAAATATTATTTTTGTTAAAATTAACCATAATGATATGCCTAGGTATTTGCATATTAGCAATGCTATTTTGTCTTTAAAGCTCTTTGATGGCATTTCGCAATCTATTATGGAGGCATTATGCGCTGGGGTGTTTGTGATAGCAAGTGAGATTAAAAATCACGCAATGTTATTATCACATCAGCAAAATGCTTATTTGCTTAAGGATTTTAGTGAGTTAAATGAGGCTTTTTTGTATTGTTTATCCCATAAATTCAAAAAAATAGAATCCTTAATGTTAGATTCCAATCTGCAAAAGCAGCGTTATTTACAAATTTTAAAGGAGAATTTTAATGTATAAAGGGCATTTGGAGTTTTTAGTCTGTCCTAAGTGTAAGGGCAAATTGGAATTAGAAAGCTTAGAAGAAAATGGGGAGTTTGTAAAAGAGGGAAGTTTGGAGTGCAAGAAATGTGAAAAAAGTTATCAAATCCTTCAAGGGATTGCGCGGTTTGTCCCACAGAGTAATTATGCAGATAGTTTTGGATTTGAGTGGAATGAGCATAAAAAAACGCAGTATGATAGCCAAAGTGGGGTGGAAGCAAGCAAAAAGAGATTCTATGAAGAAAGCCGTTGGATTGCCGATGAAAGTAAGCATTGCGTGATTTTAGAAGCGGGTTGTGGAAGCGGTCGTTTCACCCCTTATGCTTTAGAGATAGTGCGGGGGGGGGGGGATGTGGATTAGCTTTGTTTATTCAATTGCCTTGGTTGTGGGGGCTGAAAGTAATCCCCCAGGTGAGAGTTTTTTTTTGATTAGGGCAAA
>CALVAF010000167.1 GCA_944325475.1 uncultured Helicobacter sp. | reverse complement strand
AAGGAAGCTTTAAAAGAAAAAGAATGCTTTACTTATCAATTAGGGGAAGCTTTTATTAGAGCTAATACTCTTAAGAGTAAAAATAACATAAATAACAATACTAATAATATTAGTGGGGGGGGGGGGGACAAATATTATTAAAACCACAATACCTCTCTACCCTACAATCTATTCTCTACAAACCCATTGCTTACTTCAAGTTTGCAAAAGAAGTGGGGAGATTGAAAAGGGAATTGGTAAAAAAGAGAAAATAGCCCATAACAATTTTGGGCTATTATTGGGCTAATATTTCTTTGAATTTTTCATATTTATTTTTTCTTTCCTCCAATCCATTAAGCCCACCATTGATTCTTTTAGTCATTCCCTCAATATCGTCTTTATCACAAAAATCATTCAAATTATTTTTTTGCCAAAAAAAACAATGCCGATTCCAAAGCACCTTGATCGCTTAGGCAATATTCAAGAGTTTCCTCTATGTCTTTGCCGATACATTTGGCGAAGTTTTCATAATTGTTTTTGCCAGTAAGCTGTATGTATCCTCTGCCTCTATATTTATATCCCTCTTTGCTACTTTCATCGCCATTTCCCATTCTATTTGCATAGACTTTATTGGCAATTTCTTCAGGCTTTCTTGCGCATTTATTTGCCTCATCTATGTTTTTAAAATATTTTGGAAAAACTGCCAAAAGAGCCTTTGAGCTGTAATTTAGATTTTCTTCTTTACATTTGAAATTCCCGCTTTCGTGAGCACATTGAGCTAGGAAGCCACAAATGCGATTTAGAGTGTTGATTTGATATTTTTCAAACAAAGGCAAAAGCATATCGCAATCTAAGTTTATCCCAATCTTTTGCAAATTTTCTTGTGTTAGATTCATTTAAAGCCCTTCTTATTCTTTTTGCTCTTCCCATTGATTTGTTTGTTTGTTTTTTTGTATTTCTTGTGCCGACTAAAAAGATTGCTTAATTCTTTAGCCTTTATTGCTTTAATTAAATAATGTCCGATATTTCCGCCTGTATCATCTTTTATGATTTGTGGGTGGGAATGCAGCTGTAAAAAGTTATTAAACCTAGTTATACCTAGAGTAACTTCGTTTTTGTTGTCAAAATGATTTAAGAGATTTTTTATAGCTTCTTGCTCGGTTTTTCCTGCATATACGCTGATTTGATCATATACCTCTTCTGATAATTTTTCATCTGTTTTGACGCTACCAGTTATTGCTCTTACTAAAAACCAATCACTTGGCAATGTTGCCTCTCTTTTTTTATTTGTTTTGTTGTCCATTTTTTATCCTTTTATTTTTAAAATACAAGCCAAATTTTTTTGGCTAGTTCTTTGTTTATAATGTCATTATCCAGAATCACTTTTTGATTATTAATAGTGATTTTATGGACACTAAAACGTTTGAACAATCGCTTAAAAAAACTTGGCTTCTTAGTCAAATACCTATCTTGCTTTTCTTTATACACGTTAAAACAAAGCTCTATGTTTAGTGTATAATTTGGATAAAAAAGCATTTTAAATGCCTGTTCTAACGGAATTCCAAAGTGTATTTTAATTAAAAAAGCAAGTTTTTCATAATTGGTTTGTGTAAAACTTTTAAGCTCTTTTTCACAAAATAACTTTTCACTTTGTAAAAGAATGACAAGATGTTGCAAAGAAATAGCTTTCTTCATTGATTGCCCATCCATATAGGTTTTTTGTTGAATCCGATGTGATACACCACCCATTGTTGGACTACTTGATGCTCTCCAAGATTAAGCACATTAAAGTTTTTTTCACAAGCAATAATGTGTCCTTTGGGAAAGCTATTTAAACATTTGTTAAGAAATTCCATATCTTGAGTGGCTTGCTCTTCAGTGTATAAAGATTTTGCGTCTTTTTGCCCTATAGTGATTCTTTTGATAAACCCTACGGAACTTAAATCAAAAATTTTAGCCATTATTGCTCCTTAGTATTTGACAAATTATTTTTATTCTGTTACACTGTCATTGGTAGTTGGTGTATTTTCTATTTGTTTTGTTGCACCAGCTGCTTTTGGCTGTATAGAGCTTTGGATAATATCCAACACCCTTGATAAACCCTCACTCATTCCATCATCTCTAGCGTGTAACTCCACATGATATTTTGCAGAAGTGTCTGTTCTTCTAGTGTTTTCTTTATGGGAGCTAATAGAGCCTTTTAGGGAAACCCTAGCTTTAAAGCAAGCAAAACCAACTGAAGCCTGGGCATCTAAAGATCCACTTTTGTCATTTGATTCTTTAGACTCTTCGGCTGTTTTGACTTCCATATCAAAGGTAATATCCATACTATTAATTGCTAAACTTGGAACTTTAACAATAGTAAGCAATGGAGCTTGAATACTCATTTTTTGAGTGCTTCCATCTTCTTGGATTTGCCCATAATGAAAGTCAGCAGTTCTAATGGTTTGCTCATCTTCTTTCATACCCACGGTTTTGATGAAATTTGCCGTTGCATTTGCGAGCTGCAATTGTGCATCGCAAGCAGCCTGTAAAGGTCCACCTATGAGAGAAGACATAGGTAATCCTGAAAATTGATTAATAATTTCTGTTGCCATTTCTATTCCTTATATTTTTATTTGATTAATTGTTTGTTTGATTAATTTTCTACATTTTCATTTTCCTCCCGCTTTGAGATTAGATCTTCTTGATAGCCTTGTGCATTGTTGATGAGCTCATTAATCATTCTTGATGTTCCCTCTGGAAGATCATGCTTACTCATCGTTAGACAAATATGAGCTGACAAGCCTTTTTCTTTACCAAAACCTGCACCCACTACATCAATTCTTAAAGAAGGCAAATCTTTAAAATCTTTCATATCTTCTTGGTTTGTATCGGTAAATGTATTTTCTAAACCTACTAGACTTACATCAAATTCTGTTTTGATGCTTTCTATATGAATGGGTGTGATAGGCAATAAGTTGATATAAGGGACACTATAATATTTTGTTCTAAAGTTTTTGGAATCAGAATTGGGGATTCCAATCTTCAATCTTTTGGGAAAAATTCCGGGCAATAATTCATCAGTAATTTCCCCATCTTGATTCTTTTTAAACTTTCTTTCAAAAAATGTGAAAATATGGGAAAGTTGAGATTCTTCTACATCACTTTGTGCTTGTGCGACAGATTTTGCAATAGAGATAATAATATCACTTAAAGATGGATTTGTTTTGTTGTCCATTTTGAGCCTTTCAAAATTAATTTTTGCGTATCATACAATAATCACTATGGGTGATTATTTCAATGATTTAGCATTGAAATAATCACTATGGGTTTGTCAAGTTTTTAGAATTTCTTTAAAAAATTAACATTGACTTTTGTGAGCTTTTGCTATATAATCCTTGCTTGGATAAAGAAGCTCTATGTTTTTGTGGTTTTGCAAATTCTAAGGAGCTAAAATGATAAAAAAGTTTTTACTAAGCTTTTTTGCTTTGTTTATCGGCGTTTCATCTATGGATGCGGGTGTTCTACAAGAAGAAAAAGCGCTTATTTCTAAGTGCGAAGATTATGCTAAAAAGATCAAAGATTCAAGTGTTTCTGTTTTTTATCCATTTTTTGCCAAAGAGGGCAAAAGAACAAGTAAAGACAGCTTTACTTATTTGAATCTTAACTTTGGTGGTGCAGATGCTTTTATCCGCATATATGAATTTGAGAATACTTCTTTGAAACAATCTTATGAGAATCTAAAAAATATTCTCAAAAAGAATGAAAATATCAAAATAAGGGAAACTTTACCCAATCAAAATGCTCAAGACTCTTTAAAATTCCAAGTAAGCGTAAAAAACGAAAATGATGGGCACACTTGTTATATTTATAAAAACTCTGATGAAGTTTGGATACAATCCAATCCGCAAAAAGGCGAAAATTTTGTGTTTATTTTGAAACAAGAAAATCAAAATTCTAAGCTTTATTATTATGAAAAAATAACTTCTAAAAATTAATTTTATAGCAAAGGTTTTTAAAAATCCTTTGCTATCTTTCTTATTTTCTCACAAAATTATTTTAAATATTTTTGTAGTATAATCTTGGCGGATAAAAAAATCTATGTTTAGTGTAAATTCTAAAGGATATTTATGGAATTTACAAAAACAACTATGACTTTAGCTGGGCTTTTGGTAAGCTCTATGGTAGCTAATTTTGCAGGCTTTACCAATCTAGGTGAGCTTTATGAGACAGGTGCAATTTTTAATCAAAATAACAGTTTTAGTGGAATATGTGAGCAATATGCAGGCAAGATTCAAAGGCATTCTCATTCTATTATACGTTATTATCAGCTGCTCAACCAATCCATTAATCAAAATTCTCCAAAAAAAGATCAATTTGGTTTTACCTACGCTAATTTATGCGATTCTTGTTCAGAAGTTAGCATTAGAAAATATTATTTTAAAAATCAAAGCATCTCACAAGCCTATGAAAAAATCGTTAGCTCTTATAGGCTTCCCTTACGTTTAAATTTACCCGGTAAAAACTCCCAAGATAGTTTTGATGTGTATAATGATTTGGAAGCTGAAAGTGGAAGGAATTGTTATATTCACAATGATGGATTGGTTTGGGTGCAATCAAGCGATGTTTATAATGTGCCTATCTTGATATTTAAAGAAAAAGATAATGATGTTGAAATGCTTTATTATAAGCGTTTAGATTCTTAAAGGATAAGGAGAGAATATGAAAGGGTTAATTTTAGTATTATGTTTTTTATTTACGGCTTGTTTGGATAGCGGGGAAACTTTAAAAATAGGGGTTACACCTAATTATTCTCCTTTTGAGTTTAAGAATCAACAAGGCGAAATTGATGGTTTTGATATAGAATTTGTAAAGGAATTGGCAAAGCGTCTGAATTTAAAGATTAAATGGGTTAGTGATTATGATTTTAATGGACTTATCCCAGCATTGTTGGATAGAAAGATTGATGTGATTGCCTCTTCATTATCCATTACTCCAGATAGGTTAGAATTAATCGCTTTTACAGAGCCTTATTATTTTTCAAAAACCACTTATTTAAAACGCAAAGACAATACAAATCTTAGCAATAAAACTGATTTGGTGGGAAAGAAAGTTGGGGTTAGAAAAGGAAGTCTGCAAGAACAAGAGCTTAAAAAGAACTCTAAGATAACAATCATTTCTTTAGAGGAGGTTGAAAAATTGTTTAAGAAATTAAATCAGGGAAAAATTGATGCCTTGGTTGTTGATAATTCTATTGTTATGGAGCAAGTGGGTTTATATCAAAATATAGTGGCATTTTATTATGAAAATGATGGCAGTGATGGCTATGGGCTTGGCTTAAGAAAGAATGATAAGTCTTTACTTGCAAGACTTAATGCAGAGCTTATCAACATGCAAAAAGACGAAACTTTGCAAAAACTGATTGATAAGTATAATTTGCCCTAAATTAAAGTCAAAAGCATTTAAGGAAAATCTCTCTTTTTTAAGAGAGATTATGTTAGCGTTAGAATGATACATTTTCTAAAATACAAGTTTGTTTAATAAAATTATTTTTAAAAAATATAAAAATTTGAGTATATCAAAAAATGTAGCATAGGGGTAAAATCCAATGAGAGGTTATTATAAAAATTGATTATGCAATTTTATGAAAATGTGTGATTGATGATAGTGAAACCTACTCTATGCAAATGGGCATGATGCAGGTTCTGTTGGCTCACTTTGGGAAGAACATCATGCAGAATTTGCTAAATTTATCCTATCAACAGAAGTAAAAAATGTGCTTGAAATTGGAAGTGGGCAGGGCAAGCTTTCTCAAAAACTGCCTTGCAGCAAAAAAGTTTCAATGGACTATTATAGAACAATAGCCATAGATATGACAATGTAGTTTATGTGGATAATTTCTTTTCTAAGGGCTATTTTGCAGGAATAATATCCTTGACTTTGAAGCTCCTTTTCCATTGCTTCTAAATCAAATATGGAATTAAAGATATAGCCACAATTTGGCATTGGATTAATGTGATGGGCTCTTGCCTCTACAATATTCTTTCTACCCCCCCCCCCCGGGGGGTGTGGGGGAAAGGGGTTTTTATAAAAAAAAAAAAAAAAAAAAAAAAAGATAATTTTGGTAAAAAATTAATTTTTTGTTTTATTTTCGCACAATAGGCA
>CALVAF010000166.1 GCA_944325475.1 uncultured Helicobacter sp. | reverse complement strand
CAAGGGTTTGTGAGAAGAGTAGAAGTGGCAAAAGCAATAAGGCTAAAATCCTACTTGTAAAATTCATCTAAAACTTCCTAGCTTTTATTTAGAAGCATAATGCTAACACAAAAATGTTAAGTTTTTGTGAAATTTGATACAATTTTAAAAATAAGAAGTATTTTTAAAGAGATTTTGTGGTTTATAAAAATTGGTTTTGGTGGGCATTTTTAGTCTATATTTTGGTGGTTTTATTACGGTTTTATTATCCTTTTGCCCTTGGTGGTTTGGAGTATTTAAATACCAATGATGGTTATTTTTATGCACAGGGTGCAAGGGATCTTTTGGAGGGGGCAAAATCCACATTAAAATCCCCAACACATGAAATACTTTCACAAATCACGGCATTTTTGGCTTTCATTCTGCCTTTTAGTTTAGAGAAGATTATTTTTTATATGCCCGGATTCTTTGGGAGTTTGGTTGTGTTTTTAGTGATGTATCTTGCAAGAGGTTTTGGTAGGGTGGCAGGTGTGTTGTGTGGAATCTTAAGTGGGATTGGTGTGAGTTATTATAATCGCACGATGTTTGGGTATTATGATACTGATATGTTTGTGGTGGTTTTGGGGTTGTTTGTGGGTGTGATGATTTTTGAGATTTTAGGGCAAGTCAAAAGGAGTAGTGTGGTTTGGTTGCTGCTTTGTAGTGGGCTTGCTTTGGAATATTATCCCTCATTGCGCTATGTGCTGTTAGGATATAGTTGTGTTTTAGTGATTTTTAGTGTTTTTGGGAGTTTTAAAAGTGGGGCTAGGGTGGCAAATGGAGCTTTATTAATGGTGCTTTTGGAAGGAATTTTATTCCCCCAATACTTGATTTGGTGGGTGGGATTTTGTGTGGTTTTGGCTTTGTGGTTAAAAGATACTATGTTGAAGTATTTGGGGCGATTTTATCTTTTGTTTTTAGTGGTTTTGGGGTTGGTTATGGTTTTTAAGGTTTTACCTGAAGTGTTTTTGAGTGTGTATGTAGGGGGTGAAAAAAGCAAGATTGAAGAGGATGTGGGTTTTTATTATTTGGAGGTTATGGGAAGTATTGCAGAAGTTTCAAGTGTGGGATTTTTGGAATTTGCTTATCGGATAAGTGGGAATCTTGCTTGTTTGGTTTTGGGAGGCGTTGGGATTTTGCTTTTATTTACCAAAGAAAAGCGGTTTTTAATTTTCTTACCTTTTTTGATTCTGGGATTTTTTGGGTTTTTTAGAGGGTTGCGATTCACCTTTTATGCGGTGCCGATTTTTGCACTTGGTGTGGGGTATTTGCTTTTTGTTTTGCTTGGGGTTTTGAAGTTTAAAAAAACTTTGCTTTATGGGTTTGCTTGTTTTTATTTTGCGGTGGTGATATTACCGCATTTGGTGCATATTGGGAACTATTTACCCCCCGTGCTTTTAGAGAGGGAGGAAGTGGAGGCGTTAAGGAAGATTCCTGCTAGGAGCGGTGATTATGCGTTAGCGCGGTGGGATTATGGGTATTTTGTGGGCTATTTTGCAAGGTTAAATGTCTTGGTTGATGGCGGGATTCATAGTGGCAAGGATAATTATCCTATTAGTTTTGTATTGAGTAGCAAGAATCAAAGGCAAAGCTATAATATGGCAAAATTGCTTTTGCACCCTTTGGGTTTTGAAGGGTTTGTGAGGGCTAGGAATCTGTCGTTTCAAGAGACATTAGAGGAGTTAAAGGGGGATTTAAATTTAGGAGAGGTGCAGCGGGATTTGTATGTGATTTTGCCCCTTAGAATGTTGTCTATTTTTGCAACTATTGTGCGTTTTAGTAATCGGGATTTGGAGAGTGGGGAGGAGTTTGGGGAAAAGATTTTAATGGTTTCTCAAAGAAAAGAGGGGGAAAGAATCTTTTTTGATTCTAGAATGTATGTGGATAAGAGTATAGGAAAAATAGGGATTTTGGGGGAGGATTTTAGTTTGGGGATTGCAGGAGTTTTGGATTTACATGATTCTGCTAAAAATGTGGAATTTGATTCTCAAAGCTCTATTGTTTTGCTGGATTTGGGGAGTGGGGAGTATGTGTTGTGTGATGCAGAATATTTAGATTCTTTTTATTTTAAGGGAATATTTTTTGAAAATTTAGATGAAAATTTATTTCAAAAAGTGCTAAAAAATGAGAAAATAGCGATTTATAAATTAAAGCAATAAAGGGAAAAGTATGGAATTTACTCATTTAGATGAGAAGAGAAATCCAAGAATGGTTGATGTTTCACATAAGGATTTGACACATAGGGTGGCGGTGGCTAGGGGGAAAATCACGATGTCTAGGGAGGCATTTTTGGCAGTAATTAATGAGAGCGGCAAAAAGGGGGCGGTGATTCAGAGTGCCATTACTGCGGCAATTATGGGAGCAAAGAGGACTTCAGAGTTGATTCCGATGTGCCATTTGATTGCTCTTAGCTCTGTGAAATGCGAGATTAGGGAGATTGAGAGTGAAAATGCCTTTGTGCTAGAAGTTAGGACGAAAAGCTATGGGCAAACAGGAGTGGAAATGGAGGCTTTAATGGGTGTGAATATAGGACTTTTGACGATTTATGATATGGTTAAAGCGATTGATAAAACTATGGTGATTAGTGAGGTGTATTTGTTAGAAAAGAAAGGGGGTAAAAGCGGACATTTTGTATGGCAGAATTAGAGATGAGGCTTAAAAAATATTGATTTGTTTTTTTAAGATATCATTTGTTGTTATTTTTGCAACAGTAATAAAAATAGGATTTTTGAAAATCACACAGACACTTTAGCTATGCTTGTGTGATTTACAATATTAAATCCTAATCCTTGCCCAAAGAGATTCTTGCTAGATATAAATTAATAAAGAATGCTAAATAAGCCTTTGTTATACTACAGAATATTACTTTGGATTTTAAAAAATAGAGATTCCTCAATTCTAAAGAGGGAATAAAGGTA
>CALVAF010000165.1 GCA_944325475.1 uncultured Helicobacter sp. | reverse complement strand
AGCAGAAGTAAATACTCTAACCAGTAAGCCATTAGAAGAAGCGAAGTTGCCAGAAGTCGCACCAAGAGAAACAAATACAGATTTTGGTCAAGTGCCAATCCAGTCACAAGATTCAAGCAGTTCTGATGAACAATTCCAAAGAATCATTGACCAAATTAAAGCCCAACAAAAAGAGCAAAATTTACCAAATCCACCTAAAGAAGAAGTGGCAGCTATCAAGCCTAAACCAGCAATGCAGCAGGTTCATAACCTCGCAATTCCAAATTCGCCAAGTGCTCCCAATGTGCCTAGCACACCAACACAGCCCCAAAAAACAAATGATAATGAAATTGCAAAGGGCTTTTATATCCAAGTGGGGTCTTTTAGCAAAGGTTCACCTAATAAAGAATTGTTAGAGACTATTAAGGATTTAAATTTTGAATATCGTATGCAAAAATCCGTTGGAGTCAATCGTTTGCTTGTGGGTCCTTTTGGAACAAAAGTCGAGGCACAAAATCAGCTAAATCTCATCAAAGAGAGAATTAATAAAGACGCCTTTATCAAAGAAATCAAATAAGCTTTTTGTGCTTATTTGATTAAAACTGAATGACAAACCCTCTATCTAATCCCGCTAAATCTTGATAAAACTCTAGCTTTGTATGTGGAATAGTCTGCATAAAACTCTCTATACTTGCTTTTTGGTCATAACCCATTTCGCAAATCAAATGTGGAATCTTGCTTTGGTGGGCTAGGGTGATGATGTGGTGGAGAATCTTATCGCCCTTTTCCCCGCCAAACAAAGCGCTTTGTGGTTCAAAACTAAGAGAAGGTGGTAGGGATTCTCCGCTTTTGATATAAGGGGGGTTGGAAATAAGCAAGTCAAAAGTGATGTTTTGTGTGGTGTTAAAATCCAAAAAAGCGCTTTTATAAAGTTTGAGGTTGGTAATTTGGAATCTTTTAAGATTCACATGGGTGTTAAAAAGGGCTTCTGGGGAAATGTCGCTAGCATGGAAGTTGAGGTTTGAATCATGTAATAAAAGAGCCAGCATAATGCTAATAATCCCGCTACCAATGCCGATTTCTATGATATTTTCACAGGCATTTTGTATGATGATGTCTTTTGCCTTATCCACTAAAATTTCAGTTTCTGGACGTGGAATCAAAACCCCTCTGTCAATATAAAATTCTTCCCCATAAAAATTGACTTTATTAATAATGTATTCGATAGGTTCGTGATTCTCACGTCTTTGGATAAAGTTAGTAAAAAGCATTTCATAAAAGGGTAAAAGCTCTTGTGTGCTGTGGCTGTGGAGGTAGATTCTAGGTTGGTTTAAGGCATGAGAGAGTAAGATTTCTGCTTCTAAGCGGGGTCGCTCAATTCCTTTGTTTTTTAAGATTTTTGTGCCAAAATCAAGTGCTTCTTTAAGAATCATTTTGTTTCCTTAAGGGCTAGATGTTCGCAATTAAGGGCAATAAGTCTTTCCATAAGGGGTGGGTGCGTGTAGTAAAAATGCAAATAAATCTTGTGGGAGAGTGGGAAAGAATTGTTCTCTTTTACAAGCAGTAAAAGGGCGTTTGCTAGGGCTTCATTGCTGGTGAGTTTTGCACCAAAGGAGTCGGCATTGTATTCGTTTTTGCGGCTAAAATAGCCGATAATAGGGATAAAATAAAACCCAATGGGTGCGCTTAAAAGAAGTAAAAAAACAATAATACTATGTGGGGATTGCGTGAGATTAGCCTCAGCAAATAGGGATTGTGGTAGGTTGGCAATCAAGAGCAAAAGAACAAAAAGGAACAACAACACAAGCCCCATCATTTTGTAAATATCATTGTGTTTGAAATGCCCTAGCTCATGCCCCAAAACCGCAAGAATTGAATCTTTTGGGATTTTTTCTAGTAAAGTGTCAAACAAAATGACACGTTTGGACTTTCCAATCCCACCAAAATAGGCATTAAGCCTACCATCGCGACGTGAGGCATCCATCACAAAAACACCATTGGAGCGGAATCCCACTTGGGTTAAAAGACTTTGAATTGCACCCTTTAAATCCTCATTTTGCAAAGTCGTAAATTTATTAAACATTGGTGCAATGAGGGTGGGGTAGAGCAGGTTGGTTGCGACAATTAAAACTGCCCCCACAATAAAGGCGTAAAACTCCCATGCAGGCACATTAGCAATAATCCATGTAAAAAGATAAATTAAGATTCCACCAAGGATTATGAGAAGCAAAAAAGACTTGATAGAATCAAAGATAAAAAGCTTGATTCCACCCTTTGCAAAGCCAAATTTTTTGTCAATGATTAAAGTCTGATAAGCACCAATAGGTAGGGAGCAGAGACTCTGAATTAGTAAAAAAATCAAGACAAAAGCTGTGCTTCCTAAAAGCGAGTTAGCAGGGAAGAATGATACTAAGAAGGTTTGTAGGGTTTGCAAACCAAAGAGAATCCAAACTATAAGCAAACCAAAATCCACAAAAGTGCTTAAAAGAGAGATTTTTTCTTTTATAATCGCATAATTTGCAGCTTTTTTAAAAGATTCTGAATCTAAAATATAAGGTTTTTTCTCGCGTTGGGTTTTTAAAAAGTTTAATTGTATTATGCTAAGAATCATCTTTGGGAGTGTCAAAAATAAGCCATAAAACAAGATAAAATACATTCTTTCCTCTTGATTTTGATTTTAAAGTTTTTACAAATTATAGCAAAAGTTGGTAAAAATTATAGCAAAAGTTTGGAAAAAAATTTTGGTTTTTAAAATGGGAGTTTGCAGGGAGTTTTGTTATAATTTTGGGAAATTTTTGAGTTTGGAGAGTCATGGCTTTTTTAGAGAGAAATGATATTGCAATCGATTTAGGTACGGTCAATACGATAGTGAGAAATAATGCAGAGGATATTATTTTTTGTGAGGCGACTTGCATTGCCCTAGAGGATATGGGGGGAACGAAGCGAATCGTGTGTGTGGGGGATCAGGCAAAGAAAATGCTGGGGCGTGCTCCGAGTAATTTTGAAGTGATTAACCCGCTTTTAAATGGTGCTATTAGTGATTTTGAGATGACAAAGATTTTTATTAGTGCTTTAATCGCCCTTGGGCAAACGCGGAATCTAGCTCCGCGTGTGGGGATTAGTATCCCAAGGAATCTTACGCAAGTGGAGCGATATTCTTTGTATGAGGCGACGATTCTAGCAGGTGCTAAAGAAGCTTTTTTGATAGAAGATCCCTTTAGTGCAAGTGTGGGGGCTGGGCTTGATATTAGTACTTCAAGGGCAAAGATGATTATTGATGTGGGTGGTGGTTTGATTGAGGTGAGTATCATCTCCCTTGGGGGTTTGATTGCAAGTGCTTTTACCAAAGAAGCAGGGGATTTTATTGATTATGCGTTGGTGGAGTATTGCAGGCATAACAAAAATATTGGCATTAGCAAGGAGTTAGCCGAGAGTATCAAGCGACAAGTTAATGTTTTTGGTGAGAATTCGATTATTAATATTGGTGCAAAATCTCTAGCTACAGGTATGCCTATTGCCTATGAGTTAAATTTAAACGACTTAAAGCCGGTGCTTTTAGCAGGAATGTTTAGGGTGAAAAATACTATTTTGGAAGCCATTCAAAAATCCCCTCCACAAATTGCACCTGATTTGATTGAAGATGGGGCAATTCTTACCGGTGGTATGGCGCTTATGGAGGGAATGAAGGAATTTTTGGAAGAGGAGCTAAAAATGCAAATCAATCTCTCCCCAAATCCACTGCTAGACATTTCTAAGGGAGTCTGTATTATTATGCAAAATTATGAGGCGTATGATAGAGTGGAATGGAGTGGAGTGGGGAGGGGGGGGGGGCAAATATAGATGATTTTTTGTGATAATTTAAGACTTTGGTTTAGTAAAGAGGGGAGTAATGTCTCTTTTATGCCGGCGATTCCACTCAAGAAGAAGTGGAGCAAAATCGTAGAGAAGCGCTAGAATCTTATGGGTATTCTTTGGGGGAATTGTGCTTTTTATCAAGTGCATGGGAATGAAATTTTGAGGGCTTCTAAGGCTGGATTGCTAGGTAATGGCGATGGAATTATATTGGATAAAAAAGGCTTGGTGGGACTCATTATGGTGGCAGATTGCAATCCTATTGTTTTGTATGATAGGACAAAGAGGGTTGCAGTGCTGCTCCATGCTGGGAGGCTTGGCGTTGAGAGGGGGATTGTTTTTAGGGCATATGAGATTTTGCAAAAGCAATACCAAAGCAATCCAAGCGATATTTTTGCGTATGTGGGACCTTCAATTCGGGGTTGTTGCTATGAAGTGGGTAGGGAGGTTATGAGTGAAGCATTGAGGGTTGGGGAGATTTTAAGAGAGGGAAGAATCTATTTGGATTTGATAGCGGTTTTAGAGGCGCAATTTGGGGAGATTGGGATTTTTGATTATAGGATTAGTTTGCTTTGTACTTGTTGTAGTGGGAGGTATTTTTCGTATCGTAAAGATAAGAAGTGCGGTAGATTTGGAATGTTTGCAAGTTTAGAATAGGTTTAAAAGTTTAATCATGGGGGTGATTTTATGAAGTGATTCTGCTAAGGCAGAATCACAAAGTTTTAGTGGAGCGCGGAATTAAGCTCGATTGTGCGATTGGAGCGGAAAGCAATCATGACGCCACTTTTAGAATCTTGCCTAAAATGCACACCATTTTTGCCTGATAGCTCTCTACCTTTATAAAGCCCACTTTCTTTGATTTCAAAATCGGGATTGATTTCTTTAATCTTGTGAGCCTCTTCAAGAGTGATTTTAAAAATCGTGCCAGCTAGAATCGCAATTCCGCCATCGACTATGCATCCATCTCCTAGACTAATTCCTGTGGAGCTATTGACACCCAATAGGCAGTTTTTGCCAATGCTAATGGGGTCAGAGTTCCCGCCGCTTAACACACCTAGGATACTTGCACCACCGCCTACATCGCTACCTTCGCCAACGATAACGCTAGAGGAGATTCTGCCTTCATTCATACATGCACCCATTGCACCGGCATTGAAATTCACATAACTAGCTCCGGGCATTTGTGTGTAGCCACCGGTGCCTAGATACGCACCAAAGCGAGTTTTTGCGGTGTCTAGTAAGCGGATATTATCATATTGTGGAATCACCTGCATTAAATAACGAGGGAATTTATCGACAAAATCAATCGCTGGGAATTCACCACGCATTTTGAGTGCAATTTCATTTTCTCTTAGCCAATCTAGCTCAAAAGGCACATTTCCACTCCAAGCTACATTAGTCAAAAGCCCAAAGATTCCGTCTAAATACAAGCTTCTAAGAGGAGCTTTGCCAAGAGAGAGTGCAAGGAGTTTCATATATGCTGATTCAACGCTTTTGCATTGTTTATCTTCATAAAGTGCGCAGAATCGGTAGCGGAAATCGCCATTTTCGGTGTAGATTCTGTTTTCTTGCAATGCCCTTTGGAGTTCCAAAACAACAGCAACATTTTTGTGCGCATTTGGGTTGCTTTGGGTTTCTGTTAGATAGGGAGAAAATGCCTCTAAAGATTTGATGACAAATTCTTCAGTGATTCCAAAAACAAGCTCACTTTCGCAATCTTCTAAGATTTCGCATTCCTCACGCAAATCCCAAAAAATGGCATAACTGCCAAAATTTTCCTGCCAATTTAAAACTGGATAAGTAGCTTGCAAAACTTTGTTGCTAACTACGCCCACATCTGCATAGCAGATTCCAAAGCCAAGTGGGGCTTTGTAGTCACTTTTTGCTTGAATCTCATTAACTTTTTGTTTAAATTCATCTGTATTCATAAAAACCCTTTTTTGTTTGCTATTATAGCCAAAGTTTGAGTGATTCTACAAAATTCAATCCAAAAAAGAGTATAATTTAAGTTAAGATTAATAGTGGAGTGGATTTGCAAATGCAACGAGATTTTTTAGTTTTGGTGCTAATTGGTGCGGCGATAGGGATTTTGTTTTTGGGGTTGTTTTTTGCTTTTTTGCTTGTCAAATCTAAGTTT
>CALVAF010000164.1 GCA_944325475.1 uncultured Helicobacter sp. | reverse complement strand
ATTCTCCAAGGGGCAAATTCAACCACTCCGCAAAAGCCTTGATGATTCCAACTACCAAAGTAGAACTTCCACCCAAACCACTACCACTAGGCACATCAGAATAAGTATGCAAAGAAAAGCTCAAAGGCTTATGTGTAAAATCCCTAACAATGCGATTATAAACAGCTTTGAAAATATCTAAGTTTCCATCATTTTGTAAATAGGATTTGCTTTGATATTCTGCATAAGATTCTGTATCTGGGGAAACAAAAATAATTTTATCATCATCTGTTTCTATCAAAGTGCAGTGGATATAAAGCGATATTGTGGCATTTAGCACATAGCCTACATATTTATCACAATATAAATTGATATCTGTTCCACCGCCAGCAAGCCCAAGCCTCAAAGGTGTTTGTGAGCGTATAATTGGCATAATTATTCCTAGTCATTTTTTAAAATAAGGGACGATTAATTCTAATCAAAATAAACTTAAATCTTACCAAAATCTATATGAGATTTCTATTTTTGCAAAAATACTAAAATCCCGCATAGCTTTTTGTTTGATTATATCCAAGCAAGATCCAAACTTGTTTTATTTGGAAACTCATGCAAAAAGATATGTATCTCAAAAAGAAGGTGGGTGATTCACTCTCCATTAATTAAGCATTTTCTCTCCTTACACATTGGCATAGCGATTAACTTTCATCATAGAAAAAGCACGAAGTAATTCTTGTATGCCATCATCTATACTAACATCTGCACTCCAGCCACTTGCTTCAAGCTTAGCATTGGATACTAGATAATCTCTTTTATCAGGATCTTCGCCTATACTTGCTGAATGGATATAAAAGTCAGGCACATATTTCTTAATCGTTTCTGCCAACTGCCTTTTCGTTAAATTTCCTGAAGAAAGCCCCATATTATAAGCCTCCCCCTTCATCTTTTCATAGTTTTCTATACCATGTATAAAACCTTTTACTACATCTCTTACATGGATATAATTTCTCCTAAAATGATCTTCAAAAAGCACAATAAATTTGTCTCTGTAAGCTCTATAAGTAAAATCATTGACTAACAAATCAAGCCTCATTCTAGGCGAAACTCCAAAGACAGTAGCCAAGCGAAAAGTTACACAATTTCCTTTATCAAGCAAATATTTTTCAGCTTCCACCTTGTCAGAACCATATTGAGATACTGGTCTTAGTAGGCTATTTTCATCACACATAGCATCTTTCTTGCCGATACCATAGCCACTATTGGTATTTGGATAGATGAAAATTTGAGATGGGCTTGCTAGATCACTTATCATTTTTACAGCCTCACAATTTATCATTCTAGCAAGTTTTGAGCTTTTTTTACAAAGTGGAGCCCCTACTAAAGCTACTAAAGATATGATAATATCAGCTTTAGCCACCTCTTTTTTTACTTTATCTTTATCTAAAGCATCACCATTAATAAATTGAAACTTTTTGTATGCAGCACAAGAATTAAGCGAACTTTGATCAAAAAGTAAATTATCAAGAACGGTTACTTCATAACCATTTTCTAATAACTTAGGACATAAAACCGAACCAATATAACCAGCTCCACCGGTTATGAAAACTTTTTTAGACATTCTTTTCCTTTAAATCGAGTCTTATCGATTTAAAGGAATTCTGCCTTTCTTTATCTCATCTCTCCAATGATTTAATAAATCTTGAAACATTTTTCTAGCTGGAATCTCAGGCTTCCAATCGATAAAACTCTTTATTTTTGTATTATCAAACATTTGGTAATCCGCATCAATAGGGCGAAGCCTGTTTTCATCAACTTGTATCGTAATCTGCCCCCCCCCCATGCTACTATATGAAAGTAGTATATCGATTACTTCTGTAAGTTTAAATGCTTCTTCTCCTGCAATATTAAAAGCCTCTCCACAAGGCACCTTACCCTTTTGGCTTTCAAGCGAGAGCAAATAATACGCCCTTATTGCGTCTCTGCAATCTTGAAAAGTTCTCACACTTGAGAGATTCCCAACTTTAATCACAGGCTCTTGCAAACCTGCTTCAATCAGCGCTATTTGTTTAGCCACTGTGCTTTCAAAAAACACATCGCTTCGTCTTGGACCACTATGTGTCCCCATTCTTGTCACATAGGTTTTAATCCCATAAGCCTCACCATAAAATCTACCCAAATAATCTGTCCCAATCTTGCTAATACTATAAGGGCTTGCCCCATGGAAAGGTGTTTCTTCATTGAGTTTAACTCCAACCTTTGCCCTACCATAGACTTCACTTGAGCTGCATACATGCACAACGGGGTCATAGCCTTCTTTTTGTTTTAAGATTCTAATATTTTCTAAAATATTTGCTGTGCCAATAATATTTGTCTGCAATGTTTCAATAGGAATGTCAAAAGAAGTTTTTGGGAAAGATTGTGCTGCTAAATGAAAAATCACATCAGGATATTTAGTTTCAAAAAGCTTTTGAATGCTGGAATAATCATTTAAGTCTGCATAAAACACGCTTATTCTATCTTGCTTATTAATCCTCTCACTCAAATGATAAATATTATCCATTGGTTCTTGCCAACGCATCATACCAATCACTTCATAATCCGTATTTTCAAGCAAGAAATCCGCCATCTGCGAACCCACTTGTCCTGTAAAGCCTGTAATTAAAGCCCTTTTCATTCTATTCCTGTTATCTCTTATTTGCTTTTTATAGACCTACTTAAATCGAATAGGAATCTCTGGGTTGGGTTGCCAAACTGGATAATCCAATCCTTTTAGATTCCCGCCCTCTGTTCTATAATTTGAAATTATAGAGCTTTCTACTAAATCTTTCCTTAAATAACTCACTTCAATTGTGGTGCTAAAAAATAATCCTCTGGAATAAAAAATCTTTCCATGGTTATTCAAATGCGTATGAATAGGAACAAAATTTTCATTCATTTTTTCAAGAAGTTTAGTTCTCAAATCCACCCCTTCTTGTTCTTCTGGATTGCAACCATGAAATTCAAAAATAATCTGTGTAAAATAATCTCTCAAAAGATTCATATCTATCCCCAAAAGCATTTCCCATTCGCAATTCTCAATATCGCACTGCAAAATATTCGCCTTATTTTTATCTAAATGATTCTCCCTTATGGCTTGTTCTAATGTGATAGTCTTTTCATTATTGCTTGTTCCTATAAATTTTTTATGGAAAGAAATATTGAGATGATTATAAGGAGATTTGTCAATACTGGCATCATATTCGATAACCTCAAATCCTCTCTCTGCCATTTCTAAATCCCATGGAGAATATTCAGAGACCCCTAAAGAAAGAGCTTTAGAATCTACACTCTCTCTAATTCCCCCCCCCCCCCCCCCATACATTACATAGCCTCCATCTCTCTTACCGCCAACACGGATTAACTGCTCTAATGGTAACTCAAGCGGTCTTAATAAATTAAGATATTTGACAATATTTTGATAACATTCTTCATTATGGTTAATGCGAATATAATTCCTATCCCGATCTTGAAGTAGTAAAAGCAAAGTTTGCTTGTCTTCTTCATTGATTTTAGAATTTATAATGATATTAGACATCAAAATTTGATAATTTAATTGGTTGTTGAGCTCTATTTTCTTATTTGTTTCTTTGAGGAGTTGTTCTAAATTTTCCATATTTTTCCTTTTATTGACTTGCTAAAATATCTCGTGTTGAGAGAATCGGATTTTGTGTGGGCCAATCAATCCCAATTCTAGGATCATTCCAAGCAAAGGTGAATTGATCTTGTGCATCCACATATTCGCCCTCATAAGCACATTTATAATAATACACTGCCCCTTCACTGCTAACATAATGCGCATTGCCACAACCCGCTGGGACAAGAATGATTTTTTGATTGTCAGCATTGATAACAAATCTCTCCCATTTGAGATAAGTGGGGCTCTCTTTTCTGCAATCCACAACGACTTGATGAACCTCTCCAGAGACACAAGTAGCTAGCTTATAAGTTTTTGTGTCTCCATGGATTCCACGAATGACATTATACTTGGAATAAATGAATTTATCATGAATGAATTTAAGATTATTAGGAAGAAGTTTATCGATTGTTTCACTTGTAAAAGCCGTCCAAATCTCACCCCTTAAGTCTTTAAATTTATTGGGAGTGATGATATAAACACCTTTTAATATTTGAGATTCTTGAATATCAAATTCTATTGCCATTATGCAGCCTTTGAATTGGGATTCAAAGGTGCCAAATTGCCAATAATAAAGCAAGGAAGAGAAAGGCTACTTAATGCCCCCCCCCCCCATTATTTAATACTTTATTAAGCAAATTTAACTCTTTGCTGATATCAACTTGGTGATTCCCCACAAAAAAGCCATTTTTTTGTAAATAATTGGCATTTTTAAGCTCTTGGTGAATTTCATAGTCAAAATACTTAATCACTTCATTTTGGGCGAAATTCCCTGCATTAATGGGGCGATATTCGATATTATTATCGGCTAGTTTTTTAAGAATCTCACTTCTTTTGAGTTTGGATTCTGGCTTGATAATCAATGAAAAACCAAACCAAGTGCTAGAGCCAATTTCTTTTTGAATGATAAAATCGGAATGATTCCCAAAATATTGAGAAAATAGCTTTGCATTCTCTTTGCGATGTTTGAGGAAAGTGGGGAGTTTTTTGAGCTGCTCTATACCTATAGCCCCACTCATTTCAACAGGACGGACATTATAGCCGGGTAGCACGAAACGGAAAGATTCGCTAAACCAATCATCACTTTTTTGTGCTACTAAATTATCTTTTGGCAGATTTCTAGTCCAGCCATGAGCGCGCAAACAAAGCAAAATGTGATAAAGCTCCTCATTATCGCTAACCACAAAGCCACCTTCCATAGTCGCCATATGGTGTGAATAAAAAGTAGAAAACGTCCCCATTATGCCAAAAGTCCCTGCTTGTTTTCCCTTATACTCTGCACCCATAGATTCACAATTATCCTCTAGCAAAATAATATCTCTGCCCCCAATTATTTCTTTAATAGCATCAAAATCATTAGGATTTCCAAGCAAATTCACAACCATTATCATTTTGGTTTGATCACTAATAGCAGTTTTTAGAGCTTCTAAATCATAATTGAGTGTGTGTAAATCTATATCAACAAATTTTAGCTTCAGCCCATATTGATACAATGGATAATAAGTCGTGCTCCAAGAGACTGCAGGGACAATCACCTCATCGCCTCTTTTAAGCTTAGGTTTTTTAGTATAAAAAAGCGCGGCAGTGGCGATGAGATTAGCCGCTGAACCAGAGCTTACCATTACAGCGTATTTTGAGCCTACAAATTCAGCAAAGTCTTTTTCAAACTGCGCTACCTTCTCTCCCATAGTGAACATATCACTTTCTATAACCTCTTGTATAGCCCTCAACTCTGCTTTATCCCAAGTCGATGAAGCCAACGAATATTTTTGCATAAACTTTCTCCCTAAATTTTTAAATTAAAAAAATATTATATCAAAATCAAACTTCGTTTTAATCATAATTTTTTCTTTCGCAATAAAGGGCTAATTCATTGGAAACACTATAATCAATGGGCTTGTAGATTTTAAAAACATAATCTAGCTTAAGATTTTCAATCATAGGCTTTATGTGGAAAAAATCATCACTACTATGATAAATGCTAATTAACATTACAGGCTTTTGAGTTTTTATAGTATTTAAAGCTCCTTTTATAAACTCTTGCTCCAAGCCCTCTATATCAACCTTTATAAAACCAACTTGGAGATTATTTTCTTTGACATATTCATCTAAAGTAATCACATTAATTTCACTTTCTGATTTATCAAGACTGACTTTTGAGCCAATTCCACAACCTTCTACAAAAACACTGGTTTGATGGCTTGAAAGTCCTTTATTAATAGGTTTTACTTTTGTAAAATTATTTAATTCAATGGTTTTTAACAAGAATTCATAGTTTTTAGAATCCAGTTCAAAACTATGCACCATTTCATCTGTAAATTCCTGCAAGACACATGCGCTATCGCCAATATAAGCCCCCACATCTATAATGTGCTTTGTGCGTATGAAAGCTAAGCTTTCTTGAGTGAGTATGTTTAAACTATGTTTGTGATACATCACACTAACTTCAAAAGCATCACAAGGCAAGAAATACTTTTCATAAAAGTATATGTTAGAAGTTATTTTATAAATTTTTGGTATAAAATTTTGGCTGATATCACAAAAAGTATTCCTCTCACTTTCATCAAGCAAAGATATGGGTTGTTGTGTTTGATAGGCATATTTTAATCGAGATATTATCTTATAAAGAGTTCTTTTGCTTTCTTCATCAAGATTAGCTAAAAGAGGATTTAATTTTTGCATAAAATCGGCTTCATTGAAGCTCTCTGCTAAATGGAATTGCAAATTCCCACCGCCATCAATCAAAGCTGTTTTTGCATTAATATATTTTTTTCTACCACGAAAAACAAAAAAGCCAAATAAGCAATAATCATTAAAAATAACCTTACCTCCACCGCTTTGTATGCGAACCTTGCGAGCAATTTTAAGAGCTCGAATGTTGAAAATGAGGAGTAAGAAGCTCGAAGATTTTCTTTTTAATGATATGATTTTGGAGGGTTTATTTGCCCCCCCCCCTAAAAAACTAATTAAAAATTGAAGCAATTTTGATCCTTTAAAGCTCTTTTTATAGTGTGAATTATAGATTCACAATCAAGTCTAAAATGCTTTTTCATCTCTTCTTGGTTGGCAATTAAATGAATGTATTGATTGGGTATTGCGATTTGATAAATCTTTCTATCTAATTTTTCTTTAAGTAAAGTTCCTAATGCACCAAAAGCAAAATTTTCTTCTAGCACAAAAATATATTCATAATCTCTAGCCAACTTTATAATGTCATTATCACTAGAATTAATAAAAGGCATGCTAACAACGGAAGCATTGAGCTCAACGGAAGCTTTCATTGCTTCGCTTACAATCTCACTATGGGAGATTAAAAGTATTTTTTCACCCTGTCTTAATATTTGTGGTTTTAAAATATTGATGACTTCATTTTTATTGAAATTTTCCTTACTTGCCTTTGGAACTCTTATATAGCTAGGATTTTTACTCGCATAAGCATAATCAAATGCCGCTCTAGCCTCCTTAGAATCACAAGGAGAAAAAATATCTAAATTTGGCATAGTTAAGGCGAGTGCAATATCTTCTATACTATAATGTGTCATACCACTTGGTGCATAAGTTAAAGAGCTTCCTATTCCAATCAAAATAACGGGTAACTCTTGATAGCATATATCATTCCTTACTTGCTCATAAGGTCTCATTATGGTAAATGGTGCTAAATTATAATAAACCACCTTTTTTCCCATTAATGCCATCCCAGCTGCCATACCAACAGAAGCGGCTTCATTAATACCTGCATTCAAATATTGGTCTTGATATACTTTTTGGTATTCATCAAAAAGTCCAAGTCCAGCATCTCCAACAATCAAGAAGAAATCTTTATCCTCACTTGCCTTTTGCGCTATTGCTTGTGCCAACTCATTTCTCATTTCAACTCCTCCAAAGCGACTTTAAGCTCATCATCGCTTATGCCATAATAATGCCATTCTAACTTATCCTCCATAAAACTCACTCCCTTACCCTTAGTGGTTTCGCATATCACACATAAAGGCTTATCTTTTAGCAATTTTACAGATTCAATAATTGCCATTTCATCATGTCCATTAACCCTCACACAATCAAAACCAAAAGATCTAAATTTTTCGTCTATTGGCTCAAAACTGACAAGTTCTTTGGAGCGACCATAACCTTGTAAATTATTAAAATCCACCAATACTACTAAATTATCAAGCCCTAGTTTTGGTGCCAACATAGCTGCTTCCCACACAGAACCTTCTTGAGATTCTCCATCACCCATCAACACAAATACTTTGCGTTTTTCCCCTGTATTATTCAACTTCCCCTTGATAGAATAAGCCACACCCAGTGCTATTGGCAATCCATGCCCTAAAGAACCCGCAGAAATTTCAACATAAGGATTCGTATTCCTATCAGTATGCGCAGGAAGTGTTTGTGTGTAATACCCATTCAAAATCTCTTTACTTAAAAATCCTTTATGATATAAAGTAACATATAAAGCTAAAGCGCTATGTGCTTTAGAGAGTATGAAAATATCTCTTTTTGCAAATGCTTTTTTATCATTGAAATCTGGCATATCCATAATTTCAAAATATAAAGTGCTTAAAATATCAATGCAAGACAAATTGGAACCTATATGTGCTGACCTTTTTTGATTTGATATGGTTAAAATAGATTTTCTAAGCTCTTTTGCTCTTTGTGTCATTTGTTCTCTCCTTTTAGTATTTTGACCCATTCTATGGAGGCTGAAAATCCTTCTTCTAGGGAAATAAAATTGGTTTTTCCAAATTCTTTGCAATACTTCTTAATATCAATATAAGCCACATTCTGCGCACCCACAATACCATTATCCTCTTTGGGAGCTATTACTTTTGCACCAGTTAGCCTAGCTATCAAAGAAGCCATAGCAAAAATGCTTCCACTCTCCTGTGTGAATTCTCCACTTACATTATAAACAACCTCTTTTCCGCTAAGCATAATATTTAAAAGCATTTCTAAGCTATCGCTTATAAAACAAACCTGCCTTTGTGCTTGACCTTTATCCATCATTGTAATTTCGCCATTATCAAGTGCTTTTTTGATAAACTCATTTAAGAATCTTTTGTCATCTAGCTTGATACCCGGACCATAGGCTATGGCAATTCTAGCTATTTTTATATCCATTTGATAATCATCTATATAGGCTTTTGAAATCACTTCAGCCATTCTTTTTGACTCAGCATAAAGTGAGCTTGGATTAAGTGTGCTTAGATTGCCATTATAACTTTCAGGTGTTGGGATAAATTCCTTAGGTGCCTCACCATAAATAGAAGAAGAGCTTAAAAATAAAACTTTAGCTCTATTTTTCCTAGCTAAATCTAAAAGCTTAATATAAGTAGTAGTGTTCAATAAAGCGGTGCCAATTTTGTTATCTAGGACCTTTTTGGGTTGTCCATAAGTCGCTGCGTGAATTAAATAATCAAACTCAAAATCCAAATTTGTTTGATTTAAATCAGAATCCAAATAAACAATACTCTCATCTCTAGGAAGCCAATAAACAGGTTTTGAAAAAGAATGGGCAATGATTTTTATTTTGTAATCAAACTTTTTATTTAAGTAGTAAAAATAACTTACAAAATTACAACCTATTAAACCATTAGCACCGCTTATTAAAATCGTTTTATGCTTTAGGTTTTCAACTTGTGGTACCAACATTTTTGTATAATATTTTTCTAAAAATTCAAACAAATACATTATCTTGTCCTTAATATAAAATTAAAATATGGAACAATAAAAAAGTAGTAAGAATGAATTAAAAAAATATTTTTGTGTTTTTGGATTAAGAAAATTGCAAGAAGTAAAAAAGCATAAAAAGCAAGGATGAGGGTATCATTTACCCCCCCCCACCCCCCCCGCGAACGTGCGACATAAGTATCTATCATCATTTTAAGTCCTTTCTCTAATGAAATTTGGTTTTGAAAGCCAAGTTTGTCAAACTTCGCTCTACTCATAGCCTTTCTTAAAGTGCCATCATTTCTACTCAACTCTTTTTCAAAAATTAATTCCCCCTTATAATCCATAAGCTTTGCTATCAAAAAAGATAATTCTTTTATACTTATGGGGTCTTCATTTGTGAAATTCACAAACGAGCTGATTAAATTTCCATTTTCATCATATTCACACAAGTCTTTAAAATCTATATTACAAGCCAAATAAATGCAAAACCTAGCCAAGTCCCTTGCATTAGCAAATTCCCTAGCAGCAGCACCAGTGCCTATCATTTTGATATGGGGTTTAAAGATACCATGCTTTTGTAAAAAGCCTAGAATCTCTTGCTTATCGCTCATTTTTAAATCTTTTTGTAGGGCTTGGAAATTGTCTTCATTAAGGCATTTAGCAAGGTAAATTTTACGGAAGATTCCTGCTTGGACATGAGAATCCTCTATATCAAAATTATCATTTTCCCCATAAATGCTAGTGGGTGCAACGCATAAAAAATTGGTGCCTTTTTCTAAATTCAAATATTCACAAAGCTTAATACCCGCCACCTTGCCTATGGAATAGCTTTCGTTATTGGGCTGAAAAGCTCCCTCTAGCATATAGCTTTCTTGCAAAGGCAGGGGTGCATCTTTGGGATACACACAGGCTGAAGCAAGATAAATAAGCTTTTTTACGTTATTATTGGCAGAAGCATGAATCACATTATTTTGCATCATAATATTATTGTATAGAAACTCAGCAGGATATTTTTTTTGTTTGATAAATCCTCCCACAAAAGCCGCAGCAAAAAACACATATTCTGGTTTTTCTTTTGCAAAAAACTCTTCCACTGCTTTTTGATTGATTAAATCCAATTCTTCATGGGTTTTATAGATAAGATTGGTGTAGCCTTGTTTTTGGAGTTCT
>CALVAF010000163.1 GCA_944325475.1 uncultured Helicobacter sp. | reverse complement strand
ACCTTCTTTGAATTTCCCAAGCAAGGAAGTGGCGAGATTTATTGCGGTGGAAATAGCAGTTTTGGTAACTTCGATTTTGGGATTTGCGAGAGTTCCTTTGATATTTTGGGAATATTTAGCACAATTTTTCTCATCTAAGATTCCAATGGCGAAATTTTCAAAGGTGTTGTTGTTAAGATTGATAGCACCCTTAGCTGCGATTCTTGTCTTTTCGGTGGCAAAGGCGACATCGTTAGCATGGGCGATTCCATTTTGAATGTCTAGTTGCATTTGAAGCTGCTTAATGGCAGTTTTGGTATCCACAAGGGTATTTAGCCCCATCATTCCGACATTGCTTCCTTTTGTGGCTGCGATTCCAAGAGGTCCAGCAAGGACAAAAGCCCCAACATCTAAAAGGCTAATTTCATTACTTTTTTCGAAATTTTTCACAAGGGCGTCAATATCAATACTGTAAATCTCGATATCATTTCCACTAAGGCTAAAGGGTCCATTGAGGTTATGGAGAATTGTTGGTGCGTCCATTCCTTTAATAGTGAGGTTGGCATTAGCGTTGATGATTCCGCTTTTGATGATTTTGCTATTTCCTGTGAAATTTGCAATTTTCTTTAAATCAAGTTTATCGCCGATGATCTTGAGTTTTTCATTGTCAAGGTCGATAGTGAGATTCCCAAAATCTTGGTTTTGGAGGTAGAAGCTTGGGGTATTATTGGCAAATCCTACTTTGCCTTTTAGGGTTAGAGGTCCTTGGAGATTCATCGCTAGGGGGTTGATATTAGCGATACTTGTGGTATTGATGAGGAAATCAGTGCTGTAGGTGTTGCTTTTTAAGTTGGCTTTAGCATTGGTGATTTCTATATTAATATCCTGCCCATTAGCCTTGAGTTCTGCCTGCCCAGAGCCATTGCTAAATCGTCCATTGCCGCTTAGTGAAAAGGTAAGGTCTTTTTTAAATTGCATTCCACTAAGTGCATCGAGCGTATTTTTGGCAATAGTGAGGCTTTGGGAGTGGAGATTAAAATCGCCATCAAAGTTTGAATCTCTGAAATTTTTAAGATTGGCTTTGGCATTTAAAAAGCCATTAGCATCGTATTGGAATAGCTTGGCGAGCTTTTGGAGATTGAGGTTTTGCAAATCAAGTGAAATTGTGTTTGGTGTGTAGTTTTTTAGCGTTGCATTGGCATTAAGTTTAGAATCAAATAAATCGCTATTGGCTGTAATCTCCAAAGTCTTAGAATCGCCTTTAATATCGGCGTTAAAAATATTGTTGTTTGCAAGGTTTAGGTCACTAAAGATGAGTGCTTCAATGGCGCCACTAAGGTTGGCATTAAGCTTGTAGTTGAGGTTTGTGAGATTGATTTCATCGATTTTAGCATCAAGGTTGATAACGCCCTTGGCTTCATAGGGAAGTGAAGCGAAGTCTAAAATCTCTTTTAAATCCAAGTTTTTAGCGCTTAATGTAGCGTTTTTTGGGGAGTAGTTTGGAATAGTTAAATGGGCTAAAATAGGGTTTGTAATGAGGTTTAAAGCAAATGTGGCTTCTTGGTTTGTAATGGCGGTGGATTTGAGGTTGAGCTCTGCATTTATGGGGTTTTTGAGAGTAAAACCACTTGCGGTAATGTTTTGTAAAGTAAGCTTCATATCGCCATTGGTGGCGTAGTCTTTGAGATTTAAAGTGAGGTTTTGAGAATCAAACTTGAGATAGCTTGAAGTTGCAAGGATGTTAGCAAGGATACTTTTGTCTTTGGCTTCCCCATTAATTGCAAGTTTGATAGAGTCTGCTGGCAGAATCACACCATAATCATTGGCAAAAAGCGTGGTGTTTGGGGCAATGGCGCTAGAGGCGATTTGGAATCCGCCTTTGGGTGCAGTGAGGCTTGAAATATCCAAATCGGCATTGAGAAGGAGTTTTCCATTAGCAAAGTTTGGTTGGTTTAGGAAGTGGAGTAGGGAAGCAATGTCAATCCCTTCTTTGCTAGAGACAAAGAGTCTTTTTGGGTTGAAGTTTTGTAAAGTAATGTCGGCGTGAATCGCACTTTGAAATGCGTTAATATCAGCTTTGATAGTTAGATTGCTTGAATCTTTTAGCACATCACCATTGAGGCTTACCCCCCCATTAAGCTTCATTCCAATGAGTGCTTCATAAGGACTTAAATCCTTGATAACTGCACTTACTTTGGCTTGGGTATTAAGCGTAAAAAGCGAGTATTCCCCGCTGATGGCTACTTGCGAGTTTTGTTTATCAGTAATCCCAAAGGCATAGGAGTTAAAACTAAGCTTAAAATGCGTGAATTCCAGCCCAATAGGGGCTTTTTCATTGGCAATTTGAGTGATTTTGTTTTTAAGAAATTCATTCCCACTTGCAGAAAAGAGCCACATAGTCATTCCCGCAACGGCTATAATAACAACAATAACGAAAATTCCGAGATATTTGAAAAACTTTTTCACACAACATTCCTTTCTATGGAAGCTTTACTATATGAGATGATTCTGCAATTTTAGTTTGATTTGTGTTAAAAGAATATAAATTTTTATGAGTTATTATGAGAAATAAATATTTTATGATTTAAGATTTTATAAAAAAAACCGATATAGAATTCTGAAATTCTTTTTTTGGCGAGCTAACATAAAAAGAATTTCGAACAAACAGAAAGGAGTCTGTTATGATTTCAGGTATCAACAGTAGTTCAGTAGCCGTAAATGGAAACTTAAATGTGCTTAAAAAAGCAATGGATACAGAGGAAGCTTTGATGGGGTCTATCATTAATGGAATGCAAGGCACACAAACGACAATGCAAACTTCTCAAACTCCAGTGCAATCTGCACCCATCACACCAAACCAGTCAAGTTCCAAACTAGACATTATGGCTTAGTTTCAAGTGCCTTTTTAGGTGCTTGGAATAAATCTTGAAATTTATCTTAACTTTAAATATTTTTTTCTACAATTCTACTTTTTTATTTCTGAAATATGGATATTCTTAAATGATACAGCAAAACTTTTCTACCCAAATAGCTAATGTCATTATGCGTTATGCCACTAGTCAATATCTCACGCTAAAACCCTCGCATCTTACAAGGATTCCTCTGCCAAACCCTAAAAAAGTCAAGGAAAAATCCTATCTTTTATACATTCATGTGCCTTTTTGTATGACACTTTGCACCTATTGTTCCTTTAATCGCTTTTTGTTTCAAGAGGATAAGGCTAGGGCATATTTTGAATCTTTGCGTAAAGAAATGTTAATGGTTAAGGATTTGGGTTATGATTTTAACGCCATTTATGTGGGTGGCGGGACGACTTCAATTATGCCAGAAGAATTGTGTAAGACGCTAGATTTAGCAAAGAGTCTTTTTGGGATACAGGAAGTTTCATGTGAATCAGACCCTAATCATATCCATTTAAAAGAATTAGAGATGTTTAAAGGTAGAATTGACAGGCTTTCTGTGGGGGTGCAGAGCTTTGATAATGGAATTTTGCGTAAAGTGGGGCGTTATGAGAAGTTTGGCAGTGGGGAAGAGGTGATAGAAAAACTCCAAAAAGCCATTGGAATCTTACCAATTTTAAATGTGGATTTGATTTTTAATTTCCCTAATCAAACTCAAGAAATGCTAGCAAGGGATTTGGAGATTATTAAACAGCTAAAGCCTGAGCAAGTTACCCTTTATCCCTTGATGTCCTCGCCCTCTATAAAAAGCATTTTGAAACGTTCCATTGGAGAGGTGAGCTTAAAAAATGAAGCACAACTTTATTGGCAGATTTTAGAAACGCTAAAAGAGGATTTTTCGCCGCTATCAAGTTGGGCGTTTTCGTATAAAAGTAGCACGATTTTTGATGAATATGTTGTGGATAATGATGAGTATGTGGGGATTGGTTCGGGTTCTTTTAGTTTTTTAAATGGCACTTTGTATGTCAATACCTTTTCGCTAAAAGATTACGCTCATAAAATTAATAGTGGAAATATGGGGGTTGCAAGGGAGAGGAAGTATTCTAAAAAGGCACAATTGCAATATCGGCTTATGGTGGAGCTTTTTGGTGGCAAGGCAAGTGGGAAGGACTTTAAGGAGAAGTATGATTCAAACTTGGAGTTAGATTTGTTTAAGGAATTGGTATTTTTGAGGCTCACTGGGAATATTGATAAAAAGGGCGAGGATTACTATCCTACCACGCAGGGCAAATACCTCTTTTTGTCGATGATGAAAGAGTTTTATATCGGTATGGATAGGGTGCGTGAAGAATCACGCGCAATGCTTAAAGAAGAGGATATGTAGTTACAAATCAAAACTTTCTTGTATCGAATTGGTTCGTGGCTGATTCTTGGCTTTGCGATTATCTAGAATCCCATTTGAGATTCTCCTTATTGCTGCAACATTTTTTTTAGTTGCCTTACTCTAGCACCTTGCCTATTTGATTTTGCGAGGATTTTGCCTTGCTCTTGGAGGAAATCCCTTGCTTGAATGTTTAAATCATTAGAGTCGTTTGCTTTTTTCTACTAAAGTGTTTTTTAACCCAGAATCTTCAAGGGCATTTTGCAGAGTTTCTGAGCTTTTTTGGGTGACTTCATCGCAGTCACAAAGAATAAAAATACAGAGAAAACCAGAGATAATCTTTTTTATTTTGCGGTCTTGACTTGAGCGATTTTTGGTTATAATCTTAACAAAATTTTTAAATGGAAAATAAAATGCAAAAAAATCAAGTGTTTTTAGTTGCAGAACTTTCGGCTAATCACAATCAAAGCAAAGAAATCGCACTCCAAACTATCAAAGCTGCTAAAGAAAGCGGGGCTGATGCGATAAAGCTGCAAACTTATACTCCAGAGTGTTTGACGCTAGATTGGGATTTGGAGTAGTTTCAGATTCAAGGGACTTTGTGGGAGGGAAAGAATTTCTATCAGCTTTATAAGGAAGCGATGATGCCTTGGGAGTGGCATAAGGAGCTTTTTGAATACGCACAAAAGTTGGGTTTGGTATGCTTTTCAAGCCCTTTTAGCAAGGAGGGGG